>DATBXH010000731.1:0-4049 GCA_036514375.1 Bacteroidales bacterium
AAATGATTTTTCCCGTTTTATCAGTCCGGGAGATGCCTTTTATTTCATCCTTCAGGATGCTCATTAACCGTTCGAGCTCGTATTCCCCGTTATTATTCAGGAGAATAACATTGTTGTCGTTTGATAAATAATATAATACGCTATTCCATTTTTCAAATATCTCGTTGAAGCTTTTGGCAGCCTGTCTCGCATGTATTTTTTGATGACCAATAATTTCATTTATTTTACGTGTTCGTTCAACCGAATAAAAATAATTGAAAAAATAGGCACAAGTCATCAGTAAAAGCGATGCACTGATAATCCAATACTTCTTTTTCATGGAAATTGTAAAATTACAATGTGCCTTTTACGGGTGTAATGTTGTAAAGTTAGACCAAATGAATATTAATTCAAATAACCTGGATTATTCCCTGATAATGAGTCGATAATTCGTATTTTTTTTCATAAATCAGGTATCAATGTTGTTTGTTAAACGCTGCTTTAATGGATGTAACTTATCATTATTCAATTAGCGTTTAGAACATTCTTTCCCGGTGCCCATTTTTTTTGCCACTCAGGATAACTATCCAGTACCTGCTGTGGATTGTATGTGTACCAGTTGTAGCCGCTACGTCTTTCGCGACTAACATCCGAAAGTGAGTACAGAAATTTGCTGTTTCGGTCGCAAAATAAAGGCTTTTCAGTTTTCAGTTCATAATAACGAGTCCAGATTGGGGGAGCAGCCGGATCATGTACTACAATCCGGTCAGTCTTCGAAGTTCTCCATTGCGAAACGAGATCCGGTGCACTAATCACCTTAACCCGGGTTCCCAGAATCTTCGAATCATTAAACCATTTTACAGCCCCTTGAATGGAGTTTATTAATTGTTGATTTGGGTTATCCAGGCTCATCAGAAAAAGTACAAGGTCAGCACTTTCGAGATTGCAAATGCAAGGAGGCTCAAAAGCTCTGGCCCATGCCGGTTCTAACGTAATCTCATTGTGTTGCTGTCCCCAAACTGTGAGTCTTCCATTTTCGTAAATCTGACATTTGAGAATACAACCCAGTCCCTTATCAAAAGCCGTTTTAATTTTCGAAAGCCTGGCATCGTCGACAAATGAATAATATGGTTTACGATCAATGATATTCTTTAACATCGTCATAATACCCGTAAAAACACCATCATTGAAAGTAATACAACGACTATAATTATCTTCTAACGGATAATATTGGGGCCATCCGCCATTGGGATACTGGGCTGCAAGTGTGAAATCGATCCCTTTAAGACAAGCATCCTTATACTTTTCATTGCCGGTAATGGTGTACGCTTGTGCCAGGTATTCGATATGCGAATAAGTGGTTGTATTATCAAATGTAGTATGATCATCTGCCTTAGTATTAATGAGACTATCCTTCTGATCGACGGTAAGAATAGCCTGCATATCATAATTTTTAGGCCACCCGCCGTCATTTCTTTGGTAAATGAGTATGTTATCGGCAATTTTTGAGATTTCTGCGGCTCTGTATTTTGGTTGGTTCGTTTTTGGATTGATAATATTTGACTTATCATGAATATCATACCAATGATGTGTGCTACTATAAAATGGAGTCGTATCAATAAGAGCAGACTGATTGTTTTCCTGTTTTTGAGCAAAAGAAAGTGGCTGTAAAACAAAGACGATGAGGCATGTTAGAATAAGCCCTCTGAGAAAATTGGTGTTCATGTGTGATCCTCCGTTAATTAGTGGAAGTAGTAATGGCTGCTAAATTATAAAAAGCTTCATACAGTACTTACGTGATTTAATATTTTTTGATTATTCATTTACGTTATGCCTTCGAAGCGGATAACAAATAACGTACCAACGGAGGATTTATTTAAGTATAAAAAGACTGATGATCAATTCATCTGTAGGAGATATAATTTAGGCAAGAAATTCACCCGCTCTTGAAAATACCTTATCAAAACTTTGGTTTACAATGGAACAATCCGTTTTCCCGGAAACCGGGAACGGAACTTCATGGCTGTAATCATATGGGAAATCAATTATTTCGTTATGTGCTTGGAGTTTGTGGGAGAACCCAAGAACTTTTTCAGTACCCAGGGCAGGAATAACCGTATCTTTTTTGAGTGTAACAGCATAGATTTGTTTTAATGATTCGTTTAAAATTTTTTCGCGCCACTCCTTATTATTTTCTTCTTTTAACATGGCGTAAAATGCTTTTCCCAGAGAAAACTCAGATAACAACGAACTTAAGAGTTTATTATTTTTAAGGATATTAGAGAGGTTTAATGTGTAATAATTCTTTATTGAGTCGAACGCAATGTTGTCCATGATTAGCCTTGATACCCCATTCATCTCGTTAAAGAAAGCACCGCCACAAAATAAAAAGAGCTTGCTGTTGTTCAATAAACCTTTGCTGTGGGATAGAAACATAATTTGCGAAACAAATGCTCCGATAGAATAAGAGAAAAAATCGGCCTTCGTACCTTTGGTAAATATAGGAACGAGGCCTTGCTCTAATTGCTGCAGAAGAAGTGTTAAATCTTCGGCAGTTTGCTGTCCTGATTTGAGAAAGCGTAACGGGTCTTCGGTAAGTCTGATACTAAGGGCAATGTTGGCAAAGGTCAACGATTGTGTGTTAAACTCATTCTTACGTAAGGCAATTAAAGGAGCCAGGGCTTTTGCATTATTCCAGCTCAGGTGTCCGCGATTCATATGGAATGCGATGGGAAAGAGAATAACCGGTCGTTGCATTTTCTGAGCCAGGTAATAAGCCCAGGGGAGGTATTTATCCCAATGCCTTTCGTTTAAGCCATGCAGAAGAATAATGGCTTTTTTATATTGTCTTTGTTTCTTTGGTACAAAGACAGAATAAGTAAAGTGATTATTTTCAAAATATTTTGAATCCGGTACATTTAAATTTAGCTGTGCATTAATAACTGTTTCCTGTTCATCCATAATACGAGGCCAGTAACTTTCCGAATTAAAAGGGAGATTTACTATTTCCATCTCACTATCTATTACAATGCGTGCTTCCTGTTGATTGAAAATTGACCTCAATTCGAAATATTTTGATGTATAATCCATATTATTTTTTTCTGCAAAAAAACAAATGATTGATTCCCATCGCAAATAATAGGGATTCTCAGATAAGGTACAGGGGTAGAAAGCTAAAATGAGGGACGATTTCTGAATATGAGGGGTGAATTTTAAAAAGTATTTTCAATGAAATTTGGAAAGAAAGCTGTGTGAAAAGCTTATTTTTGTTTCATCGAAAATCGTTAATGATGGTCAATTTTCAGGATAAGATACCAGGTTACATTACGGAAAAACGGAATATTGTTCGGCTGATTCTGTTTACAGCCGGTTTTGCCTTGTTATTCATTAATTTTTATGAACCCTTTGGCGTTCGTTATTGGTTTAACATCCCCTGGTTGAAGTTGCTTGTGTATTCCAGTCTTGTTATTCTTACCGGTGTCCTGGTAGTGGTGGTCAGTCGTGTAATTATGTTTTATTCCACCCGTAAACGTTTCTGGTTAAACTACTGGCATTACATCATTTGGGTTCTGAGCGAGGTTTTCTTTATGGCGCTTTTCTATACCCTTTTTGAGATTTTTATTTTTAATGATAACCGGGATTTTGCCTTTTTGCTGAAACTTTCTGTTCAGAACACAGCATTGGTACTCCTGCTTCCGTACTCAGCCATGTGGCTTTATTTTTCGAACCATGAGAAAAAACTTCAGCTTGATAAACTTGCTCATGGTGAACCTCCTGCAATCGATGCATCACGCAATATGATTCCTTTTCATGATGAGAAAGAGGTTCTCCGGATTTCCGTAAAACTGGAGAATTTATTATATCTCGAATCTTCGGATAATTATGTCAGTATATATTATCTGAACAAAGGGAAGATATCGAAATACTTACTTCGTAATACATTAAAAAAGATGGAGGATCTTTTCAAAAATACTGAAATAGTCCGATGCCATCGTTCATACATGGTAAATTTTGATAAAGTAAAGGTGATGAGAAAAGATAAGGAAGGTCTGCAGCTTGAACTCGACCTT
>DATBXH010000732.1:0-3240 GCA_036514375.1 Bacteroidales bacterium
CCGCTTACGAATAGTATGATGATGATCCCGACTTTCATTTTCGATTTATTTAATGAAACAATCAATGTGTGTTTTTATGTGAATTATCATGATATGGCTGCCATATAGAATTTAGCTATAATTTAAAATTCTATTGCATTATTTGGGTTTAATAATATGCAATAGTCCATTCTCGTTGATTTAAATAAATATTTTGTGGATAATTATCAGAATTATATTGATATAAGTATGTTAGCGAAGTGTTTTTTAAAGATTTGATCTCACTTATCTTTAATTGCTTACAATTATTTTTACTAAAAGTTGAAGTAGTCCAAAATCGATTCCAATCACAATCTAATAGAGGAAATCCGTTTTTATCTTTTAAGTTTTCCAAAGGATTAGGAACATCATCGTACAGTGAATATTCAATTTGTTCAAAATATTCACCATTGCTATATCTCTTCAGATTTATGATGTTTCCTAAATCATTATAGGCTAGCTCAACTTTGAGAGCGTTTTTATATGTTTTATCAGTATTATATGAAATAGTAGTGATTCTATTGTTATCATATATAAAATCAGTATAATCTCCCTGAAGACCTCCATAAGTAAGTATTTCCTGATTAGCTTTATAGTAAACTGTACTATCCATTATTTCCATTGAAATATGATTATTCTCGTATTTATAAGTATAGAAATATTCAATTTTAGGGAATTGCGGATTGTCAACGAATACTTCCTCTTCCCTAACTAACCTTTTTACTAGAAAACCTTTCTTATCATAATAAAACAATGCAGTAGTTAAATTAGGAATATTATTCTCCAGTATAATTTTGGATAATAATCCATTTTCATAATAAAAGCTATATTTTAAAGGCTGATAAATATTATTATCCATTTTTAAAGTCAAAGACTTTATCTTTCCGGAATAGATTATATTGCCATCATTTTCAGTCCCTTTCTTACAAGAAAACAGGGCCAATAATAAAATCATAGATAGTTTGACAAATTTGATTTTCATTTTCATCAGATATCAATTAAAAGTAAATTCTATCCATTTCTTAGAACCTGTTTAAAAACTTAAACAGGTTCTCAACCGACCCTGAATCTTTTCATGAGGATAGCGAATGGCCCCGCATGCCCAGTTTATTTTTTCATATATTTATTAAATTCTGGTTCAATATCAGTCATATCGGCTTCTACTACATCAGACCCATTAAATAAAATGATTCCCCAAACTTTATCCATATCAGACAAGTCAAATCGCTTAATAATTTTCCCTTCCTTATAAAACTCGATTAATTTTAAATCAGTTTCGAAAATTTTTATTTTATGTTTTTCTAAAAATTCACGGGATTGAGAAGTGTAAAACATAACATCATTCGATGCAGTATAAAAGCCATCTCCATCTCTTTTTATTAATTTCTCAATCTTAAAACTATCGGGCATATAAATCACTGCACATTCGGATGATACAACTAATTTATCGATCTTCTTTTCACCTGATTTAGTTTGTGAGTATAAATTAGTCAATTGAAAATTAATTAGGCAAATCATTATAAGCAATAAAATCTTTTTCATGTTATTTAATTTTAATAGCTGCCATGTTTGTATCTAACATTGAGAGTATGCAGCATGTGGGAGTTCGTGTCTACTTTTCTATCCACCGTTACTGCCCTTGCCAGCTAGCAATGAACTTAGCAAACCATTAAAACCCTAATATTTTATATCGTTTAGCGAGCGTGTTTTATTTCAAAATCATTAATTATCAATGAACCCTATTTTGATATATAATCAATCGCAGCACTGGAGCCATTTAATGAAAATCTTGCAGTGAATTCAGAGATACAATTACTATATAATCTGATTGTCATTTGTCTGCCAGTTTTAAGTAGTCTAAAAAACTCATGAAATTCATCTTCATTTAAAATCTCCATAAACCATTCTTTACGACCCGGATTCATCGAAATCCTGGGAAAGAAGATTGTTTCTGATATGTCAAATTTGATTTTTGCATTATTAACTTCACAACCGCTATATGGGACATTAGAGATATAAATATTTAATGTGTCCTCTGCAGGTTTTATATTACACTCCTTATATTTTTGATAATTAGTCTTTTTAGTTGTATCCTGACTTACAATCCTCTTGTTTATAACAAATGTAGGGTTTTCATAAGGAAATTCTGATCCGATCCCTACAACATAACAAGTTTTTATCTTTCCATCAAACTCATCATTAACAGTCTGATATATCCAAATATGAGTTTGTCCTAAACATATTGATGTCAAGAACGGAAAAACAATAAAGAAAAACTTTAATCTCTGCACATCAAACGAAATTAGTTTTTTACCCTATTCCTAACCATAGCTTTTTTTAACATGCCTGCCAACATTTATAGCCCCCCATCCATAATATCCCTTTTATCAGCCCAAACATACCTGGTTCGTGACCACAGGCTCATCACGAATCCCTCTGTTCCAATCATTACCCGATACTTGCTTGTACTACCGGCCATACTTTGTTTAATTTTCACTCCCAAATTACAAAAAGTTAAATGATGATTTCATTTCCTGCCGTATTTTTTATTCACATCCATTTGTTTAAAAACGCTGGAAGCGAATGTTTTCGGAATTTTGACGCGGCTATTGTTCAATTCTGAACTTGCTTTTTATAGATAAGGCCAGTCAATATATTCATGACCAGGATATATGGTTGATAAAAAGTTAAAAAACAGTTACCTGTCTGTGAGCCGGTATTGGCGCAGGAAACATGAGATGTGGAAACAATTTAACACAATGTTTTTCAACATATTGTATTGCATTTCCAAATAACATGTCTTACTTTAGCATCAGCCCTATCAACATTTCCTCCGATAAGGTAACATGTGAAAAAATGAATTATGTGTAACGCTTAAACATTTTATTGATGACATCAACATCTGAAACCGGCCATGCTAAAAATGTGGCCAACTTTGGTGTGCTTATTGCATCATGCGAAGCACAAAACGGAATGCTGCCCGTAACGAACGCAACACCATTCTCTACAGCAAAGATAACGGCCTGGTAGATGTTGCCCTTACCGCCAAAACTTACATTAAGTCGGTGGATACCACTAAGGGAACATGGTACAAACAGATTGCCGGTCTCCAGTTTATCCGGTCCAACGAATAGGATAAAATCAACGGGCGTTTTCTCACATGGGCGCCCGTATATTTTGCATATCAGCACCTTACATTTAAAACTACCATCCTCACTGTTC
>DATBXH010000733.1:0-3103 GCA_036514375.1 Bacteroidales bacterium
TAGTTACGAACAGTATCCTACGTTACGGCCGGTCAGATGGTCTTTATTTTATGGGCGGACAGGCTATTATCACCAATAATACGTTTATTGCTGTTGGGGAAACCGGTGGTGAAGCCATCAATATGAAAGCAGGCAGCAAAGTAGATGCTGCTTATAATCTGATCTTCTCGCCCAATACAAACGGATTAAAACTCTCTTCGTCAGGACAGAATGATGCGGCCGGCAGGACGCAGGCCCTTGTCAGAGCTTTCAATAACACCATTATCAACGCAGGCTGGAGACGTAATGGTGTAAAAGGTGGTTCTATCTATGTTGAAAAAGGAGCTTTGGTAAGTGTTTTCAATAATCTCATCGTTAACTGCAAATTCATGGCCATGACTCCGACATTTGATCAGCCCAGCCCAACTGCAGGTGCTGACAATAATTCGATCATTGATTACAATCTTTACGCTTCAGGTTCACAACAAAGTACCCTGGTCCAGGACAATCCGGGTACGCTGACATCCTACATGGGATACGTATCGGCTCAATCCAGTTATTTTCACGATGGCCGTAACGGAACGCCTGTCGTTGATCAGCACAGTCTTGTTAGCGCATCAGCCGGCGATGCTGCTAAAGACCCAAAGTTTGTCAATTACGGATTTAATATGGTTGCTTTGAATAGTTATACTTATGATAATAGCTGGGATTTCCATCTTCAGACGGGATCTCCTGCGTTGACCGGTGCCTACTCGAATTTTACGGGCGCTTATACCCCTTATTTTGCAACTACAGGTATAACAATTAATAATACGGAATACAAAACGCCAGCTCCGGCAGCTTATTTTGGTGCTTTCGGGACAAATTAAGAAGCAAGAATCGTATTAAAAGAAAGACATAAACGCATAAATTCTACTTCAGATCTTTATGTGTTTATGTCTTTCTTTTGGGAATAGACTTCGAAGCTTGCTGAGTTCTCTTTTGTAGTTTCCGGTAAAGGCGAGGCTGGTTTAAAAGTCATAAAATCCGGAGGCTCCGATGTCAGATCGGAAGCTCCGGATTTTTCTTCAAAAGTGTGTCAGGATGAAAAGAAGAGTAATTTTTAACGGCTGGCAAGCGGAACATCAACCGCCATATCAACCAGGTCGGGGCTATATTTTAGTCCCATCTTCACAATATTTTCAGGACTTATTTCGTAATTCAATCTTCCGCTCATAGTGACAAAACTGATACCAGCCCCGTCCCTAACACCTTCTTTTTTATCGGTTATAATCAGGGTTTTGCTGTTGCTTAACTTTTTCCGGATAGTTTGTATGTCCTGGGCATTCCCCTTGCCCACAAACAATACATGACATTTATTGATTTCCTCGATGCTACCGACACTCTTCAGTATAATATGCTGACCGGCTACGGTTTTATCGTTCAGGTAATTTTTCAGTTCTCCGTAAACCTCAGCTGAACCAAGCACCAGGATAGTAAAACTACCGCTTTTGTAATCCGATGGCCATTCAATCTCTCTGGTAAAATTGTAAATAAATTTTGACTGATCCTTAGCCGTCGTACTTTGCGAAAATGATTTGGCCCCAAATGCAAGCAAAAGGCACAAAATCAGGAAGGTGTTTTTTGTTTTCATCGTCTAGTTTTATGTTTAAATATGGCTCGAATATAGAATGCCCCCGGATGAAGAATATTTAGAGAATCTTAAATTTAGGTTAATAATTAGATAAGCTCTGCCTATCTTTCTTGATTCACTTATATCCGTTGAAAGTAGGAAAGCCGGGCTATCTCTCATATCACCCGGCTGGAAAGAACTACTGCTAACTACAAAATTCTATGACAAACATTTTCACACTAACATCATGCTATAACTATTGTTTTATAAACCTAAAGCAAAGGTAGGTTCCAATTGTTAAGATTTCGTTAGACGATGATTTCTTTTTGATTACAAAATCCGATTTAAGAATTTATTAAAATACTTGTTCGCGAATACCTTAAATGATTGTTTAGTTTTGCATACAAAGTCTTTCTTATGAAACCATTGCTTCAGGGTATTTTAATGGGGCTTACCGTTACCGTATCGTTTGGTCCAGGATTTATTGCCTTGTTTCAAACAAGTATTGTGCGCGGAGTCAAAGCCGGGATTGTGTTGGCCATTGGTATTTTGCTGAGCGATTTGGTGCTTATCAGTATCAGTTATTTCGGACTGTCGAGCCTCATTGTCAAAGGAAACACAGTAACACTTGGGATAATAGCCGGATCAATTCTGATTCTTTCGGGTAGTTATTCGGTTTTTCGGAGTCCGTCCGTTAATCTTGCCAGCCAGACAAAACTACCTGACCTTCAAAGCCGGTTACCCATATTATTAATGAAAGGATTTTTGCTCAACATAGCCAACCCTTTTGTATTGATCTTCTGGATTGGTATCATGGGATTTGCGGCAAGTAATTATGGCATGCACAGCTATGGTTTCTTCATTTTCTTCCTTGGTTTACTTTCTACCGCTTTTTCTTCGGATCTGATGAAATGTTACTTGTCGTCATTCTTGAAAAACAGACTCTCCCCCAAAACCATTACCCTTGTTAATAAAACGATTGGAGCCATCTTCATTGCCATTGGAATATTTATTATTTGTAAGGTGGTGCTCATTTAGCTGATAGTGCTCAGTGCTTAGTCGACAGACCACAGTCGATAGTTCATAGCCGTCCAAAACACCAGCAATATTGAATAATTTCTACATTTTGATACCGTATTTACATATTAGCACATTGGCATATTGGCATATTAGCACATTACCAAATTAGCACATTACCAAATTAGCACATTGACACATTAGCACATTAGCATATTATTTTTAAGATTCTCTTAAGACTCCCTAAAGACAGATGTAAGATTGTTATTGATTTCTAAAGATTTAGTTAAGCATTTATTAACCAAAACTTATCCGGGCTTAAACGTTAAGGAAACGGCAGAATCATACTTTTAGCCTGTCATAACTGAGAAACTGATATGAGAAACAAAATTCTGTTTATATGCGGGTCGCTGAATCAGACGACCATGATGCACCAGATATCAAAGCATTTCGATGACTGCGAATGCTTTTTCACTCCATATTATGCTGATGGTA
>DATBXH010000734.1:0-2503 GCA_036514375.1 Bacteroidales bacterium
TCATCTTTCAAAAAGTACACTTACCTATACCACTTCTGAAACGGTGTTGGTTGGGACAAATGTAAACGATCAAAGCGATATTCGGGTATTGGCCGGCAATTTCGATAGCGATAATCAGGATGAAATCATTGTTGCTTATAAAAGCACTGATAACAAATTGCATATTGAATATTACGATACCAATGGTACATTGATACCGGTGTTAAAGGCACATATTGAGGATGAGACACTCGTAAGTAGTACCAGTCCAAATGATTGGGGCATTGCTGTTCATGACCTGGATGGCGACAATAAAGATGAAATTATTGTTGGCTTTCGTCCTGCTACACCAGGTCAGGGTGTTTTTGCCAAGGTTTACAAGGTTGATAGCACGACCATTGTTCCCAAAGCAAGAAAACTTATTGATAACGCTGCACTCACCTCAAAGACTAATGCAGTAACGGTAGCTGTTTCTGCCGGTGATTATGATAAAGATGGAAAGCCTGAATTGGCCCTGGCTTGGGGGCGAATCGATTCCTGTGGTGGCAATGGATGTGGCGATTCGTTCATTTATCCGTTGAAGATTGGTGATGATAAATCCACAGCCACGAAGGACAGTCTTGAAGTAATCACCTTCAATCCGGCTAACCGGGCTGTAGTAAGTTTATCTCCTAATTCATTAAGTGCACTTAATCTTCAGTCGGGCGATTTAAATGCTGATGGCAGAGATGAGATTGTATTGGCCGGAAATCAGGGCGCTGAATTTTTTGAAGCAGATAACAATTTGAAACTGACAAACAAAGGCACTGGTGGATACTCCAGTGGTGATGCTGGGTATACTACTGATTTTTTGAGAGTTGGTGATATTGATGGTAAACCTGGTGACGAAGTCATTACGATGAGCCATTCTTTTGATAGTGATCCAAGCGGTCAGCAATCTTTTTCGTTATCAATCTTAACTTTTGACGCCAATTTAAATGCGTCTGGGCTGGCCTCTAAAAATAATTTTCTATCTGTCCCGACAAATGGCAGCGAGAATACTCACAGGCATTATGCTATAGCCACAGGCGATTTTAATGGTGATAATTTCAGAATCGGTGAAGGAACAAAATATGTAAAAACCGATATTATGCAGCCCATTGTAATTCTGAATGCACCGCCGACACATTTTGATGTGCTCAACGGCAAAACGTATGATATTAATTCGTGTTATAATGCGAATCTCGCAAATTGCAGTCAGACGGCAACATATTTCAAGTCGACTTCAGAAACCCAGATGATTAATACGGAAATTCATAGTGATTGGGGTGTGAGCTCAACGCTCTCTGGCGAAGCCTCTTATCTTGGAGTTAGTGTCAAAGCCCACTTGACGGCAACTTACGGAGAAAAGTTCTCGAATACACAGAATAGTTCAACCACTGTAAACGTGAGCACTCAGATTACAGCAAGTGGAGATGACCTCATTTATGCTACGGTTTGCGATTATGAGATTTGGAAATATCCTGTAATTACGGCAAACAATACAAAATCAGGTTATATACTTGCTGTCGTTCCGAAACTGACGGAGAACAGGTGGTTTCCAAGTAAAGAACGAAGCGCCGATGGATACGTTCCGAAACATGAAGTTGGAAATATACTGTCATATACACCATATTCAAATTTGAATAATCCGGATGAGGCTCAAATGCTTCAGGGATCATATCTTCAGGGTAGTACAGATTTGAACGAAAGTACAAATGCCACCTTTGAGGTTAATCTGACAAATACGTTCAGCAATGAAACTACAAGGCAGAAGGATATTGGACTTGAAGTCGGTGGTTCGGTAGGTGGATGGGGGATAGAATTAAGTGGAACAGCTACATATAATCAAGGCGAAATCTCAACTCATACGACTACTGTGGAAAGCAGCGTTGATGCAAAAGTACATCTTGGACCAATTGACAGGAGTTTAGGAGAAGATAATTTTAACGTTACACCTTATGTCTATTGGGCAAACAATGGAGCTTTGGTCATTGATTATGCAGCCAGGGCAATTTTACCATCTGCAGGTGGTACTGCAACCTGGTGGAGCGATAACTATGGAAAACAGCAGGATCCAGCTTTTATACTTCCCTGGCGGTTGGACCCGGAAAAGGGCCTTGCCCTTCAGGATAACGCTCGCCGGCAACAAACTAAATCAATCAGCTTTGAGCCCAGGGAACCTAAGGTTGGCGATACGGTTACCATTACAGCTTTAGTTAATAATTTCAGCTTAAAGCAGACGGAAGATTCTGTTCCTGTCAGCTTTTACATGGGCGATCCCAACAGCGGAGGCACCTTGTTAACCAGTATTGATGGCAAAACGCTTTTCAAAACCCCTGGAATTATTCCTGCACAAGGATTTCTGAAAGTAAGCATGAAATGGAAGAGGCCGGCAACTACGGATGCTTTCCCAAGAATCTATGCCTACATCGATCCGCAAAACAAAATGACGGAGATACATGAGGATAATAATATCGGTTGGACTGTCCTGGGAAATTCAAGT
>DATBXH010000735.1:0-13132 GCA_036514375.1 Bacteroidales bacterium
GGAAGCCGTTGAACTGTATGGGATATATCTTTTCCGATATCTATCAAATTGAGCTTTGTTGAGCGATTTTAATCCATAAAGATTCATCATTCCACGCCGGATGGCTAAATCACCATAGCTGATGATATCTGGTCTGCACAATGAATGGATAAGTAACATCTCAACGGTCCAGACGCCGACACCATCCAAAGCTGATAATTTCTTAATAATTTCTTCGTCACTCAGAGATTGCAGGGAATCAAAGTCAATTTCACCCGAACAGGCAGCATGAGCAATGCCCAAAATATAATTCACTTTCCGGGTTGTCATGCCACATTTCTGAATGGCTGCCGGATCAACATTCTGGATGTTCTTAGGTTTAATTTCACCAACTAAAATTTCAAATCTTTTCCAGACCGTTTTAGCTGCACTGGTTGAAATTTGCTGACCAACAACTGAGTGAACCAACGCCTCAAAAGGATTTGGCATGGTATTTCTCTGAATGAAACCAATCCTGTCAATGGCCATGCCCAGCTTTCTGCACCTTCGCTTCAGATGGTTAATTTCGGTCTCACCATACTCAAAGTAGCTCATTGCCTGCCCTTCCAAATTTTATATTTCTTATTCATACAATGTCCGCAAGGTCTGTAACCCAACATTTCGGCTTCCTGCTCAGAATAAAAAAATATTCTGTTCTCCTTTTTCATACGTTTGCCTGTGCTGCAATGCAAATCGCCATAAATCTTCAATTTTTGATTACCTCCAAGGTTTATCAATCCCTGATGTATCAGATTCTTTAACCCAAATGCATCTATTTCGTTGTGCTTTGTCATCTTAATGCTCAAATTGAGCGGCTTCCCAGCCAATCATAACAGCTTTACGGGTACTTCCCCAATGATAGTCTCCAATCGCCCCACTGGACTGAATAACACGATGACAAGGAATGAGAAAAGCCACAGGATTATCACCTATGGCTGTACCCACTGCTCTGGAAGCCTTTGGGTGATTAATGCGTTCAGCAATATGACGATAAGAGGTCAAACAACCCGAGGGTATTTTAAGCAATGCTTCCCATACTTTTAGTTGAAATTCTGTGCCTTTAAGATGTAATTTTATTGAACTTAGTTTACTCCAGTCTTGAGTAAAAAAGTAAAGGGCGTTTTGTTGGGCTAAATCCACTATCTGCCTTAATGTAGCATTGGGAAAGATTTTTTTCAATGAAAGTATTGCCTCTGGCTCATTATCTGCAAAGGAAAGATGACAGATCCCTTTTGAGGTAGAAGCCACCATAACATTCCCAAACATAGTTTCAGTGAAGTTATAGTTTATTACAAGATTTTGCCCTCCATTCTTAAATTCCCCGGGAGTCATGCCTTCAATATTAATAAACAAATCGTGTAGCCTGCCGGTACCAGAAAGACCGGTATCTAAAGCAACATCAAACAGTGAATCATTGTTTTGAGTAAGCATTTTTTTTGCATGTTCTATACTGATGTATTGCAGAAATTTCTTGGGACTTACACCAGCCCATTCGGTGAACAAACGTTGAAAATGAAAAGGACTCACATTGATTTCATTTGCTACCTCCTCCAAACTAGGTTGGTCCTTGAAGTTTTGACGTATATAATCGATTGCCTTTGCAATTCGATTATAATTGAGTTGTTCCTGTTCGTTCATAGTTTATTCCTACTTATTATACTACAAACTTATAATGAACAGCCATAGATCGCAACCCGAAAGTTGCTATGTTCGGAAATCAATTGGAATAAAAATAAAAATCCCCTACTATCTAACGATTGCAGGGGATTTGTCTGTCTGGTAGTCCGTAGGGGATTCGAACCCCTATGGCAAGAATGAAAATCTTGAATCCTAACCCTTAGATGAACGGACCAGCGGTTCATTTTTGCGACTGCAAAGGTAAAATATTTTTTTTCCCTGCAAATAATTTTTTAAAAATTTCCTAAAGATTTTGTGGAATACTCCAATCCATCATTCGAGTTCCGATATAAAAGTTTGGAGATGGACAAATTAGAATTCAACCCATTATTACTTAAAAAGTAAAGTCTTATATTCTCAATTCATAACTTCTTTAATCAGTCCCGAAAGACTCAGTCCACCGAAATTGCCGGAACTCATTAATAAAAGATTTGCGTTATGATAATTTACTGACTTTAAAAATATAACTAAATCAGAAGACTGCGTGAATACTTTAATTTTTCCTCCAAATGCTTTCTCTACCTGTTCCGGTTTAATTTCAGGCAATTGCTTATGCCTTAAGGTCTCCGGGTTAAAGTAAACAATTGAAACATCAGCAACCTCCATGGTATTTTCATATTGCTCCAAGAAATCTTTAGTAAGACTACTGAAAGTATGTAACTCCAGGCAGGCTATCAATTTCCGTTCAGGATAATATTCCTTTAAAGCACTCACTGTTGCCCTTACCTTGGATGGCGCATGCGCAAAATCCAGATACGCACTAAAGTTATCATCCGACTTCAATACCTGTAATCGTTTGGCAGCACCTTTAAATGTGGAAATTGCCTTGTAAAACTCTACATCAGTAACCCCAAGTTGATTACAAATCAATTTAGCACCATTTATATTTTGAAGATTATGACTACCAAATATTTGTAATTTATACGATCCGGACTGAGTTAACAAATATGCGCAATGTTCACGAATCAAGTGAACATGTTCATTGTAAGGCACCTTCTCTATATTATTTGTGATTTGCCTGACAACTTCAGTAAGAACAGAGTCTCCTTCATAAAAATACAGGGTACCATTGTGTTCCATCGAATTAATAAAACCAATAAACTGTTCTTTATAAACATCAAACGTCGGAAAAACATTGATGTGATCCCAGGCAATGCCTGAAATTAATGCAATGTGCGGCTTATAAAGATGAAATTTAGGTCGTCTGTCTATAGGAGAAGAAAGATACTCATCTCCTTCAAAAATAGCAATTGGAGATTGCTCAGAAAGTCGCACCATGGTCTCAAAGCCTTCCACCTGTGCACCTACCATATAATCAAACTCTCGTCCTGTATGCTTTAGCGCGTGCATAATCATGGAGGTAATAGTGGTCTTACCATGGCTGCCGGCAACCACAATACGTTTTTTGAATTTGGTTTGCTCATAAAGATATTCAGGGTAAGAAAATATCTGAATTCCCATCTTCCTGGCTTTGACAAGCTCAGGGTTATCCTCACGGGCATGCATCCCCAGGATTACAGCATCAAGGTCAGGCGTTATACGATCAGGAAACCAACCAATTTCTTTTGGTAACAAGCCATATCTTTCTAATCTTGATCGGGACGGTTCAAAAATTTCATCATCCGAACCAGTGACAATAAATCCTTTTTCATGCAATGCCATAGCGAGATTATGCATTGCACTACCACCGATAGCGATGAGGTGAATTCTCATATTCCTATAGATTTTCTGCCGTGCTAAGGTAAAAAAAATATTATCAAAGTATTGTAAACTCAAAGCATAAAGACACTAAGATTTATAGCTGCAGATTGCATTTCCTTGTAGAGAGTTCTAAATTACTTTTCAACTTATTTTCAACAATACTGGACGCAGAATTGTATTATCCGTAACTTTGAAACGGTATTGTTTCAGTTCTTTTTATAAGTTATTTACGATTTGATTCTATGTCAAAATTCACTCACTTACACGTACATACACAATTTTCATTGCTTGATGGTGCTGCTGATATTAAACAGCTTTATAAAAAAGCGATAACAGATGGTCAACCTGCACTAGCAATGACAGACCATGGTAACATGTTTGGTGCGTTTGAATTTGTGGCTGAGGCATATAAGCACAAGGTTAATCCTGACGATAAAAACGATAAACGATTAAAGGTCAAACCCATTGTTGGCTGTGAATTTTATCTGGTTGAGAACCGTCACAAACGTCAGTTTACACGTGAGGAAAAGGATGTTCGTTATCACCAGGTATTGCTTGCCAAGAATGAAGTAGGATATCGTAACTTAGTTAAATTATGCTCGTTAGGTTATATTGAAGGGTTATATGGCAAATATCCGCGCATCGATAAGGAACTGATCGAAAAATACCACGAAGGATTGATTGCGACAACGTGTTGTCTGGGAGCATCGGTTCCCAAAGCTATCTTGAAAAAAGGTGAAGAAGAGGGAGAAAAAGAATTTAAATGGTGGTATAATATTTTTGGCGAAGATTATTATATTGAATTTCAACGACATGGGATTCCAGAACAGGATAAATTAAATGAAGTTCTCAAAAAGTTAGCAGCAAAGTATAATGTAAAAACTATTGCCACAAACGATTCACACTATGTCGATATAACGGATTACAATGCTCATGACATCTTGCTATGTATTAATACCGGTGAGAAAAAAAGTACACCCATCGTAAAAGAATATCTTGATGATGAGGATTCGTCTGGCAAGAACAAACGTTTTGCATTTTATAACGATCAATTCTATTTCAAGACTACTGAGGAAATGAGTCGCTTATTTGCAGATATGCCAGAGGCAATTGACTATACAAACGAGATTGTAGACAAGGTCGAATTGCTTGATTTAAAGCGAGACATCCTTCTCCCTAATTTCCCAATTCCACCTGAATTCCTGACGCAAGATCAATACCTTCGACATTTAACTTTCGAAGGTGCCAAACGTAAGTATGGAGAAGTTTCCCCCGAAGTCGAAGAGCGGCTTAATTTTGAACTTCAGACGATAGAAACCATGGGCTTTGCTGGGTATTTTCTTATTGTAATGGACTTCATCAAAGCCGGCCGGAACCTTGGAGTTTTTATAGGCCCGGGGCGTGGATCTGCTGCTGGATCTGCAGTAGCATACTGCATCGATATTACCAACATTGATCCGATCAAATACAACTTGCTTTTCGAACGTTTTCTCAACCCTGATCGTAAGAGTATGCCTGATATCGACACTGATATGGACGATGAAGGCAGACAGAAAGTACTTGATTATGTTGTTGAGAAATATGGTAAGAATCAGGTAGCGCAAATTATCACGTATGGCACCATGGCGGCAAAGATGAGTATCAAAGATGTTGCCCGCGTGCTCGACTTGCCGCTGAATGAATCAAATGAGCTTGCCAAATTGGTTCCCGATACTCCGGGCATTAAACTCGATAGAATTTTTGAGGCTCCATTGGATGGCGAAAAAAGTCTACGTGAAAAAGAAGGATTGAATTCAGATGATATAGTCAACGTAAAACAATTACGCGAAATCATAAAAGGTAATGATCTTAGAGCAGAAGTTCTTAGAGAAGCTCGTGTACTCGAAGGTTCAGTACGAAATACCGGAGTTCATGCCTGTGGCATTATCATTGCTCCTAAAGATCTATCCGAGCTCATTCCTTTATCAACAGCTAAGGATTCTGACCTTCTCGTAACTCAATACGAAGGTAAGGTGATTGAGGACGCTGGTGTAATCAAGATGGACTTTTTGGGCTTAAAAACATTGTCCATTATTAAGGGCGCTTTGGAGCTTATTGATCAAAATCATCAGGTTAAAATTGATATTGATAAAATTCCCCTGGACGACCCAAAGACTTTTGAGCTATATCAGCGTGGTGAAACCAATGCTACGTTCCAGTTTGAGTCTCCTGGTATGCAAAAATATTTACGTGAACTGCGACCCGACAAATTTGATGACCTGATTGCCATGAATGCCCTATACCGACCGGGCCCACTTGAATATATTCCGAATTTTATTGCCCGTAAACATGGAAGAGAAGTGGTAGCCTACGATCTGCCGGAAATGGAGGAATATCTAAAAGATACTTATGGTATTACGGTTTACCAGGAACAAGTAATGTTACTTTCCCAAAAATTGGCAGGATTTACTAAAGGCGATGCGGATACTTTACGTAAAGCTATGGGGAAAAAACAAATAGCCGTACTGGACAAAATGAAATCCAAATTCATGGATGGTTGCCAGAAAAAAGGTTATGATCTTAAAATCTGTGAAAAAATCTGGACAGACTGGGAAGCTTTTGCATCCTATGCTTTCAATAAGTCACACTCTACCTGTTACGCTTTTGTTGCCTTTCAAACGGCTTACCTGAAAGCACATTATCCGGCTGAATACATGGCTTCGGTGCTCAACAACGCAAACAGTATTGAGAAAATAACATTTTTCATGGATGAATGCAAGCGGATGGGAATCCAGGTTCTTTGCCCGGACGTAAATGAAAGTAATTATGCGTTTACCGTTAACAAGAAAGGTAACATTAGATTTGGTTTGGGATCTATAAAAGGAGCCGGTGAAGCAGCAGTAAATGCAATTGTTGAAGAGCGTAAGAAAAATGGGCCTTTCCAAAGTATTTTTGATTTTGTAGAGCGAATACCGCTTTCATCAGTCAATAAAAAGAATTTTGAAGCCTTCGCCTTATCGGGTGCGTTCGATTGTTTTTGTGAAATCCGTCGTAGTCAGTTTTTTGTTGAGGACATAAATAAAGTGCCTTTCATAGAATTACTTATCCGTTACGGTAGTAAATTCCAAATGGATAAAAGTACCGTCCAAAATTCGTTGTTTGGAGGAGGAAATTTTGTTGGCGTTACCAAACCTGATATACCACAAGCCGAGGATTGGTCGAACCTGGAAAAGCTGAAACGTGAAAAGGAGTTAGTAGGCATCTACCTTTCGGCACATCCACTCGATCAGTTTAGGCTTGAAATCGATCAATTCTGTTCACATTCCCTTGCTGATCTTTCCGATCTGTCCTCTCTAAACGGAAAGGACATCTCATTTGCAGGTATGGTCACAGAGGTCCGAACTGGCGAAACCAAAAACGGCAAACCTTACGGAGCCGTTACGATCGAGGATTATACGGCATCTTATAAACTCATGTTTTTTGGCGATAATTGGGTGAAAAACAGTAATTATTACCAGCGTGACTACGCCCTGTATTTCAAGGCCAAGGTTCAACCACGGCCTTTTGGCAATGCAGAACTGGAAGTAAATATCAAAAACGTAACTATGCTTTCCAATGTACGTGATGAAATGGTAAAGAGTATCTCCATTGTTGTCCCGGTTCAACTTATAACCGATGAGTTGATTGTAGAACTTAAGAGCCACGCTGATAATACAAAAGGAAAAGTAGAACTAAAATTCAAGCTTATAGACAAGTCCGAGAATATGAGCGTCGATTTGTATTCTCGCACTATGCGCATCAATCTGACTGAAGAATTGATTAGCTATCTTAGAAACAGGGAGGAAATAGAGTTTCGTTTGAATTGATACGAAACCAAACTTTCATTTCAAAAATTTGTTTAAATTTGATCACATTGTCAGGATAGATCAAAATTCTGGCAATCAATTTGAAACTAAATTTTTTAATTATATGACTATAGATGTTACAGATTCTACCTTTGATAAGGTAGTATTACAATCCGACAAACCTGTGATTGTTGATTTTTGGGCTGAATGGTGTGGCCCCTGCCGTATGGTTGGACCTATTGTAAAAGAAATTAGTACAGACTTTGACGGACGTGCTGTGGTTACTAAACTTGATGTGGATAATAATCCTGAAGTATCTGCTAAATTCGGTATCCGTAATATTCCTACCATTCTGTTTTTTAAAAATGGTCAGATTGTCGATAAACAGGTCGGTGCTGTTCCAAAGAACGTCCTTGTTTCAAAACTTGAAGCGATATTGTAACTTAACATACTTTACTTAAAAAAGGCTGTTCACAGAAAGGACAGCCTTTTTTGTTTTACAAAACATCAATTAATCATACTTTTAAAGAGTCAAGGTTTAACTTTTCACCCTAAATCCAATTGAATCAATAAGATCATAACCTGAAGAAAAAATCCGCTACATTTTTTTGGGAAGAAAACCGTGTAAGATTGGGAATTTTTGAAATCCAGATCTTTTATTTTGATACTACTTTTGACGTTGGTAATACCGGACATTTTGTTAATAATAGTCTGGTCATAACTACCGAAATTAAATCCTTTAATTATATGAGAAGAAGATCTTTACACGTATTCATCTTTTTTCTGATTTTGCTTGGGGCTTTTACATCTTTGATGAGTCCTATTTATGCCACTAATTATTATGTGGCTGCCACAGGAAATGATTCTAATACCGGAACATCAATAGGTTCTCCATTTCTAACAGTTGCCTATGCTGTGAGCAAAATAGTTGCTGGCGATTCAATTTATGTAAGAGCTGGTATCTATCCGGTTTCAGCTACCATTAAACTATCAAAATCTGGTACGAGTATATCTAAATATTATTTGTTCGTTTATCCCGGAGATGAGAGACCTGTATTGGATTTTTCTTCAATGGCTGTAAGCAGCAGTAACCGTGGGATAGTCCTGAGTGGAAGCTATTGGTATCTCAAAGGAATCAGAATAAAAGGGGCTGGCGACAACGGGATAAATATCAGTGGGGCTTATAATACCATTGAATTTTGTGATTTTTTTGAAAATCGTGATGGTGGTTGCCAGCTAGGCGGTGGAGCTCACGACAATAGAATTATCAACTGCGACTCTTACTATAATGCTGATTATGGCCCCGGTACCACAACAAATGGTGGTAATGCCGACGGGTTTTCTCCAAAATTGGATGTGGGTACAAACAATTACTTTTACGGATGCCGATCCTGGCTAAATTCAGATGATGGTTGGGATGGATATTTATCCACAGGAACACCTGAAGTTACAACAACATTGGAAAATTGTTGGACATGGAAGAATGGTTATTTGAAGGACGGGGTCACTACTACTACCAGTATGAATGGAAATGGTTTTAAAATGGGTGGTAATTACCAAATACATAACTTTATCCTTAAGAACTGCCTTTCATTTATGAATAAATCCAAAGGTTTTGATCAAAACCATAATTTGGGGTCAATGACTCTATATAATTGTACAGGTAAAAGTAATGGAGGCAATAACTTTGCAATTAGTGGCGATCAACTGTCGGCCGGGAAAGTTCTAACTGTAATAAACGGCATATCCTATGAAAAAAGTAAAGTATCGCTTTTAAGCAATGCCGTTGTTGCAACAAATAGCTGGGACACTCAATTCACAGTTACCAGTGCTGATTTTACCAGTATTGATACAACCGGTATTTCAGCTCCAAGGAAAGCCGACGGAAGTCTGCCTGATGTTTCGTTCATGCATCTGGCAAATGGCAGTGCTTTGATTGATGCAGGTACTGATGTAGGGCTGCCATATAATGGGACGAAACCCGATCTGGGATGCTTTGAAACCAGCAATAGTTCGGTTCAATACATCTTAACAACAGGTGTGGCCAGTGGCAGTGGTACAGTGTCGCCATCAGGCTCAACCAAATTATATTCAAGTAACTCAATTTCAGTATCAGCAACACCGGCTGCCGGATATACATTCGATAGATGGATAGATGGTAGTGGAGCAACATTAAGCTCTTCAAACCCATATACTGTTTCCATGGGTAGTGGAAACCAGACCGTAAATGCCTACTTTAAAAGCCTTCCGCAATACACATTAACCACCAGTATTTCTGCAGGGAGCGGATCAATTTCACCGGTAAGTGGAACACAATTCACCTCAGGTACAACGGTAACATTGACGGCCTCTCCGGCCACTAATTACACATTTATAAGTTGGGGTGGCGACGCAACCGGAACATCGGCCACAGCCACTGTGGTCATGAATTCAGATAAAAATGTTACAGCTTCATTTACTCTTATAAAAAGAACTCTCACACTTGTAGTTAATCCAGCAGGTTCAGGCACAATTACTCCTGCCAGCGGGTCAGTATACGATCATGGCTCAAACGTAAAGTTGACCGCTACACCGGCAAACGGGTATATTTTTGATAACTGGACCAATAGCCAGGGGACCTCGCTGAGTACACACGACACACTTACCATTACTATGGATGCCGATAAAACCATTACGGGAAATTTTAAAATTAATACAGGAATAACAACTATCAACGGTTCTAATGATAATATATTTGAAACCTGGAGTAATACTTCAGGAAATATAACAGTAGCTTTCTATTTAGAAACATCCAGTCAGGTTGCTATTTATTTATATAATATCCAGGGGACACTGGTTGGAAGTATTCCTGCTAAAAGTTATACACCTGGGAATCATCAGATTGATATGGCTTTCGCAATACAAGCCCCTGGCATTTATTTATGTAAATTCATTGCCGACGGGAAAGCGATAACTCAAAAATTTGTGTTGAATTAAGGTTTCTGCGGTAAATTACCGTTTAATATGCTGCAAGTTTTCCGGAAAGTGACTATTTTTCATTAAACTTGCAGCATATTTTTTTAACATGATTGATCAGATTAAAAGAAATTTTATTGAGGCTCAACAAGTTTTAAGTCAGTTTATTCAAAACGATAATAATTGGATTGCCTTTGAAAGGGCCGGCCAGATAATGGTAGAGGCCTTACAACACAAAAACACAATTTTTTCATGTGGTAATGGAGGTTCAATGTGTGACGCCATGCATTTTGCTGAGGAGCTTTCAGGCCGATTTCGGAATGACAGACCGGCGCTGCCTGCAGTCGCTATCAGCGATGTTTCGCACATTACTTGCGTTGGGAACGATTATGGATTTGATCATATATTCTCGCGATATATCGAAGGGTTAGGCAAACCGGGCGACGTATTGCTGGCAATTAGCACCAGCGGTAATTCAAAAAATATTAATAACGCTGCTATTGCAGCTAAAACAAAAGGCCTGAAAGTAGTTGCACTTACCGGGAAAACTGGAGGAGAACTGGCTTCACTGGCAGATGTGGAGTTACGTGTTCCAAAATCAGAATATTCCGATCGCGTTCAGGAAATTCATATCAAGATTATTCATTCATTAATTCATTATATCGAACTAAATATAAATACTGTTTGTTAATCAATTACACAATAAATAATCAGCATTAAGCGTTATTTTTGTGTTAAAATAATTAACATGAACAGAAAGCAATTAATAAAAATGGCCACCTCATGGTGGTGTTATGCTCTGTTTATATTTTTGTTAGGTGCAACTTCATGCGTAAAAAACCAAATATCCGATATTTCCGGCAACGTTGATCTAAGACAAAGCCTTTCCGTACCTCTCGGAGCAAAAACCGAAACGATTCCTACCCCATCAACTGCTGATACCAGCAGTATTCCGGGCAGATATGGCAAATTTTACTATAATGACTTACCATATCCTATTGATTCGCCATATTTTGTAATTAATGACATTGTAGCTCTAAACCTTATATCGAAAACTAATACTGATCAGATTTGGAGTGTTACATTCAGCATTGTCCTGAGTAATAGTTACCCAACACAAGCCTCTGTTCAGATTTCGCTGTTGGATGCAAACGGAAACTTCCTTGACCGTGTTTTTGAAAACGGTCCTCAAAACATAGATGCGGCGGAAACAGATGCAAACGGTAATCTCATAAAACCATCAATAAAGATCATCGAATCTGTTTACGAAGACATCAGGCTTGATTTGCTGAAACGAGCAAGATATCTGAATTACCAGGTTTCAATTTCCACCAGTTCTTCCAAGACAATCCGGTTATCAGACAAAAACAACTTTATCATTGATATTGGTACTAGAATAGGACTAGCATACAATATAAAAGACCTATCCCACTAATGTACAGAAAGCTGGTTGGCTTGACCTTTCTTTTGCTGGCTGGGGAAGTTATTCTTAAAGCACAGCAAAACAGTACCCTTTTCTTCATGAGATCCACGCCGCAGGCTAACTTTGTGAACCCTGCCGTACGCAATGAATGTAAATGGATGCTCGGATTACCTGTTATTTCATCGCTACACTTGCAAGTTGGAAATTCTGCATTCAGTGTAATGCAGGTACTTAAAAAACAACCAGACAACACCTATGCTTTTGACGGAAGCGAAGTAATGAGCAATCTGGGCCAAACCAATTACCTCAATGCCGAACTGCATGTAAACTTGTTCTTTCTAAGCCTTTGGCGAAATGATATCTTCTATACATTTTCCGTGAATGAAAAAGCCGACCTTTTCCTAACCTACCCGCACGATCTGGTGGCTATTGCCTGGCAGGGAAACACACAATTCGAAGGTCAGCACAGTGACCTGAGTCGGCTCGGGATGTTTTTCAATTATAGACGGGAATATGCCTTTGGAATGGCCAAACAACCTTCGAATAATTTTATCTGGGGGATGAGGGCAAAATTGTTATTTGGAAAATTAAATACATCGGTTCCAAGATCAAAAATCGATTTATTTACAGCACCTGCCACCTTCGATCTGTATTTCAATGACAATATACGTTTGAATTCATCACTTCCTATAAATGTTCAGCGTAATCCCAATAACACGATAAGCAATGTTTCATTTAACGGAAATGTTGGCAATATCCTGATGAACCGTAATAATATCGGTCTTGCCTTCGATCTGGGCTTTATTAACTACAGGAGTGACCGGGTCACTGTGTCAGGAAGTATTCTTGATCTGGGGTTGATCCGCTGGACAACCAATGGTTACTCTTTTAATCAGGACGGACAGTATGTTTATCATGGCCCAATCGGTGATACCATTCAGGAATCAACGTACTTAAAATACCTGACCAGAGTTTTGAAAGATGAATTTGGCATAACGGCTACCTCAAGATCTTATTTTAGCTTTTTAATACCAACCTATTATCTGGGTACAACTTACAAATTAAGGGATGACCTGGATGCAGGTGCGCTGGTATCAGGAAAAATTAGCAGATTCCGAGTTACGTCAGGATTGACATTTTCAGTGAACAAAGATTTTAACCGGAAAGCTGCTGTAAGTTTAAGTTGGTCGTATTTATACAGAAGTTTAAACAATTTTGGAGCAGGTATCAAACTTGGACAGTCGCCTATTCAGTTTTATGCAGTGACTGATAATGTTTTTGGATTAATAAAACCCTTGGATACTAAAAATATTAATATTAGATTTGGACTTCAGTTAAATTTTGGTTGCAGTAAAACCGAGAAGAAGATCTCAGGTTGCGGGTGTAGTTGGTTGCAAAGTGAAGAAGAAAAGCGGGAACGCGAGAGAAAGAGAAAAAAATAAAAATATAGGCGTTAGCCATTGCTTTAGGCAGGAAACATAAGAATAATAATTTACGGGTGCGTTTTAAATTATTGGCAAATTATGCTTGTAAA
>DATBXH010000736.1:0-2790 GCA_036514375.1 Bacteroidales bacterium
ATACCATACATTTCGGAAGTATTAACGCTAATAATAAGCTGATAGATGAAGTATTAGTCAGCCTGTTTAAGGCACCCCATTCTTATACAGGTGAGGATGTGGTTGAAATATCCTGTCATGGATCTGTATATATTCAGCAAAAGCTGCTTCAGGTGTTTACTGAACATGGTGCTACGATGGCAAAACCCGGAGAATTCACATTGCGTGCTTTTATGAACGGAAAAATGGACCTGAGCCAGGCTGAAGGGGTTGCCGATCTCATCGCCTCAGAGTCGGAAGCTGCTCACAAAATGGCTATGAACCAGATGCGCGGGGGATTTTCGGCAGAGATTGGAAAACTTCGCAGTCAGTTACTGAACCTTTGCTCCTTATTAGAACTGGAACTCGATTTCAGTGAGGAAGATGTTGAATTTGCCAATCGTGCGGACCTGAAACATCTGGTATCCGAAATACAAACCGTTATCAGACACCTGACTGACTCCTTTTTGCTTGGAAATGTTATCAAAACAGGAGTTCCTGTGGCAATTGTGGGTAAACCCAATGTAGGCAAGTCTACCCTGCTTAACACGCTGCTACAGGAAGAAAAAGCCATTGTTTCCGAAATTGCGGGGACTACACGGGATACGATTGAAGACGTCATCAATATCAAAGGCATTCGCTTCCGCTTTATCGATACTGCCGGCATACGGCATACTACCGACACCATTGAATCGCTGGGAATAGAACGGACTTTTTCGAAAATCAGCCAGGCTTCTGTTATATTGCTACTGACGGAAGCTGTTTGTACCAAAGAGGAAATACAACATCAAATCGAAGAACTTAATTTAACTTCAGATCAGCACCTGATCATCATCATTAATAAAATAGATCTTTATGACGAGAAGGAAATCATACAACGTTTAGGTGGAAGAAATGCATTTCTCCCCCATCCTGTTTTGTTTCTCTCTGCCAAACACCATTTTCATACCGATGCGTTACATGAATTACTTTTGAGCACGGTTCAGACAAAAGCCTTAAAAACAAGCGATGTGGTAGTTTCCAATGCACGTCACTATGAAGCGCTTAAAAACGCCCTCGAAGCTTCGGAACGCGCATCAAACGGTTTGGATACGTCTCTCCCCTCCGATCTTATTGCGCAGGATATAAGAGAAATCCTTCATTATCTTGGACAGATAACAGGTGAGATAACAACGGATGAGATTTTGGGGAATATATTTAAGAATTTCTGTATCGGAAAGTGATGTTTGATGACGAAAAAGAAATAAAGCCCGAAAACCTTCCTATCTTTAAGAAAGGCAAAGAAATTTATGAGGTAGTTCATGAAATATGTGATTTAATACCTGAAGATAACGAGCCTTTGCAGCACATCAAATCAGAGATGCTTGCCGATGCCGCCCTGTTAACTGTAAAAGTTGCCGGAGCCGAAACAGCGGAATTATATGATTTAAAAATGGAAGCCGCAACCATAATTCGTAAAGCTGCCAAAGACTTAATGGTTCGTAATCATACGTTAGAGATGTTTGGCTTTGAATATGTTGAATATTATCAGATTGTCAGAAACTTAATAGAAGAATACCGTTTACTATTTATTGAGTGGGTTGCCGGCTTCAACAAGTGGGATTATATCATTGACCGTTGGGGACTATTTAATCCGCCCGGAGTAGGCCCGTTTGATAAAGATCCTGATGAGGATATTCCATTTAATGGATTCAACGATGAATCGGATGAATAGACAATAAATATCAAATAAATAAACAACAGAAAGGTTATACCAAGTGATGTGATTTTATATGCTTCGCACTTTAAATTTCTTCAAATAATCAGCAATAGAATCAACTGGTAGTTTACTTCCTGCAGCCTTCACATTTTTAATAAAATCATTACAATCTTGTTCGGTAAGGAGCTTGGACTTTAAGGCTTCAGCCAAAAAGTCCATGGTTGTCAGGTAGGTTATATTATTATTTTCACAGTATTTGGTAATATCTTTCAGGTTGCTGCTGGCCAGAATATCTTTATTAAACTTACAGTAGGCCATACAGGCGCTTTCTCCTTTCCCGAAAGTCCTGATTAATTGGGCGTATTCAAAACTCATCTGTTTATCACCCTGAAAATTAATTTCTCTAATAAATCCGGAAGCTATAACATTTTCAATGTACGTTTTAAATTTTTTCGAGGCCCTTAACTCATTGGCAACAATATCGAGCAGTACTTTCTTATTTTTAAATATTGCAGGCAGCAAACCAAATTGCCCTCCGTTAATGAAATGACTAATTACATCAGCATCGAGCAATATCAGTTTTTCAGTCTTCGTTCCCATGCTCCGGGTTTGTAATATCAATACCGATTAACTGCATTAGCTCAAGGTAATGACCTTCCGATATTTTCTCTCTGTCAAAAAGCAATTTGGCCTTTTCTCCATAATCTCCAATAACTGTATTATGGTTTCCTTCTTTGTAAAGAGATGTGTCGTATCCATACTTCTGGGCTGTCTCTGTAGCTTTAAATGTCTTTAAATACTCAAAGGTTTTATTATCCAATAACCCTGACATTTTTAGCCTTACAAGCATGGAAGAATGCGAAACGGAAAAATATTGCTCCAACTTAATAACAGTCTGTATGCTAATTTTATTTTTTTGCAATTCATCGTCGGGTATCATCTCATGGATTCCGCTTTCAGGCATTAAAAGACAGGATGCAAAATAGTCTGCATTATACTCTTCTTTATTTTTAGGGTCGAACAAGCCTGTTTTGCACTGGTGTATTTCAAAAGTTTCCTGAACGTAAAGATGA
>DATBXH010000737.1:0-7245 GCA_036514375.1 Bacteroidales bacterium
CGAAGATATTAAAAATGAACGGGTTGATAGAATAATGGAACTACAACGGAAAATCTCTGAAGACATTAATCTTAAAAAGGTTGGAAAATCGTTTAAAATAATAATTGACAGAAAAGAAGGCGACTTCTGGATTGGTCGTACTGAATTTGATTCTCCGGAAGTTGATAATGAGGTGTTAGTTCCTATTTCAAATCGTGTAAAAATCGGTAATTTTTATAATATAAACATTACCAGTGCAAATGAATATGACTTGTTTGGAGAACTCATCATTTAGGGCTTTCATGCTTTAATCCTAAGTATCTGTCTACAAAAAAGTGGATCACATAAATCAATGGAGTAAAGGCAATGGCCAGGAATACCTTATAAATATATTGCACCAGGCCCACCGATAATACATCTTTAACAGACCAATTGCCTAACATATAAAAAGCGATGAATAGTATTACAAAGCTATCAAATAACTGAGATATAATCGTAGAACCAGTTGCCCGCAGCCAGAGTTTCTTGTGACCTGTGAAGGCTTTAATATATATAAACGAATACACATCAATCATCTGCGAAATTAAAAAAGCAGTTACAGAGCCAATTATTATGCCCAAACTTTGCCTAAAAACAGCGGAATAGGCATAATCGATATTAAAAGGCGTACCTGATGGATCTACATGGTTCAGTTTAAGCCAAAATTGAGCGGGTGGAAGGTTAGTTCCAATATATATAACCAAAAATGAATAGCACAACAAAATCGCTGTAAAATAGCTAATTCTTCTGACCCCAATCTTACCAAAGTACTCATTAATGATGTCAGAAAATACAAATACAAATGGCCAAATAACAACACCAACACTAAGGTTCAAATCCAGCTTACCACCTGGAATTGACAGATGCATTGGTGGAAGGCCAAATATACTTTCCAGGGAGAATATTTTTGAACCAGCCAATTCGGCAACAAGAGCATTTACAATAAAAATACCCGACAGCACAACATAAAGATTGTTAAGCTTGTCGGGTTTCAATTTATGTTCCATATGTCAAAAAGATAAAACTGTTTAGCTATTCAACAGCTTCTTCCTGACTTTGTTTAGTTTTTTCTACTTTTATTGTTAAATGATCTTTCTTCTTATTGTAACTCACAGAGATCATATCGCCTTCGTTTACTGAAGCTTTTATAATTACTTCCGCCATAGGATCTTCCACATATTTTTGTATGGCACGCTTCAATGGACGTGCGCCAAAATTAACATCGTACCCTTTTTCAATAATAAAATCCTTGGCCGCCGGCGTAATTTTTATCTTGTAACCCAATGTATTAACACGATCAAACAATCCTTTCAATTCAATATCGATAATTTTATATATATCATTCTTTGTTAATGAATTGAACATGACTACATCATCAATTCGATTAAGAAATTCCGGGGCAAAAGCTTTTTTCAATGCATTTTGAATTACACTTTTGGCATACTCGTTACTTTGGGCCTGTTTCGCAACAGTATTAAAGCCAACTCCGGTTCCGAAATCTTTTAACTGGCGAGTACCAATATTGGAGGTCATTATAATAATGGTATTCTTAAAATCTACTCTTCGACCCAAACTATCGGTCAATTGTCCTTCATCCAGTACTTGAAGGAGAATATGAAATACATCCGGATGTGCTTTTTCTATTTCATCAAGCAGTACTACAGAATAAGGTTTACGACGAACTTTTTCAGTAAGTTGTCCGCCTTCTTCGTAACCTATATATCCCGGAGGAGCTCCTACGAGTCGAGAAACACTAAATTTTTCCATGTACTCGCTCATGTCAATTCGAATCAAATTATCTGTGCTGTCGAACAAATATTTGGCGAGTACTTTGGCTAATTGAGTCTTACCAACACCTGTGGGACCTAAAAATACAAAAGTACCAATTGGCTTATTCGGGTCTTTGAGTCCAGCGCGGTTACGCTGAATTGCTTTCACGATCTTCTCAATAGCTTCTTCTTGTCCGATTACACTGCCTTTCAGCATTTGTCCCATATTCAAAAGTCTCTGACCTTCTGCCTGAGCTATTCGCTGAACCGGAACACCTGTCATCATGGCAACTACTTCAGCAACCTTTTCAGAATCAACTGTTATGCGGTTTTTAGAAAGTTCTTTCTCCCAACGCAATTTTTCATCTTCCAAACGATCCAGAAGTTCCTTTTCACGATCACGGAAACTGGCAGCCTTTTCAAAGTTTTGATTCTTAACTGCTTTTATTTTTTCCTTTTTAGCATCCTCAATTTGACGTTCAAGATCTAAAATTCGTTCCGGCACAACAATATTCGTGATATGGACCCTGGACCCGGCCTCGTCCAAAGCATCAATTGCTTTATCCGGTAAATGCCTGTCCGAGATGTACCTGTTCGTCAGTTTCACACAGGCCTCAATAGCATCAGGTGTATAATAAACATTATGATGCTCTTCATAGCGTTCCTTAATATTATTAAGTATTTCGACAGTTTCTTCGACAGAAGTAGGTTCCACCATAACCTTTTGGAAACGACGTTCAAGAGCACCATCTTTTTCAATATGCTGACGATATTCGTCAAGCGTAGTCGCTCCTATACATTGAATCTCACCACGCGCAAGAGCAGGCTTTAACATATTGGCAGCATCCAAAGAACCTGTAGCACCACCGGCACCAACAATAGTATGAATTTCATCAATAAACAGTATTACACTATTTGTCTTGGCCAATTCATTCAAAATGGCCTTCATACGCTCTTCAAACTGACCACGATATTTGGTTCCAGCAACTATTGAAGCCAAATCCAATGTCACCACACGTTTACCAAAAAGCACACGTGATACTTTACGCTGAATAATCCGCAAGGCAAGACCTTCAGCAATGGCAGACTTACCGACCCCAGGCTCTCCTATTAAAATCGGGTTATTCTTTTTACGGCGGCTTAAAATCTGTGCAAGGCGCTCAATTTCTTTTTCCCGACCAACAATCGGGTCTAAGCGATTTTCCTCTGCAGCTTTGGTTAAGTCAACCCCAAAATTATCGAGAACTGGCGTATCCGAATTTCCCTTTGCCTGAGGAGCATTACCTGAGGGTTGCTTCCCCTGACCAAACTGACTTCTTTCCTCGTCGTCTTCATCGCCACCACCAGGGTAATCGGAACGTGATTCAATGTCGTAACTTTCAAGTTCTTCCTTAATACTGAAATAATCAATATTCTTTTCACTAAGTATTTGCGAAACAATTGAATTCTCGTCCTTCAAAATCGCAAGGAGCAGATGGCCGGTATCCACTAACGAACTTTTAAAGTTTCGAGCTTCCAGGTGAACCAGTTTTAAAGCCCTTTCTGCAGATTTGACCAAAGGCAAATTTTCAGTATCCTTTAGAGGAATATACTTCTCAGGTTTTATTCTTTGCTCAATCGAAATTCTAAGCTCATAAAGATCAGCTCCAAGACCTACAAGTGCTTCTATTGCGTCTCCTTCACCATCCCTTAGGATTCCCAAGAACAAATGCTCAGGACCAATAAAAGGATTACCTAAACGCACAGCCTCTTCCTTACTATAGGACAAAACATCTTTTATCCTTTGAGAAAACTTGGCATCCATATTCTTCTTGATATATATTTCAAATCTAAATTACGAAAACAATTACAAATATAACAAAAAAAGGCCTTACAATATTATAAACAAACTGGTGTTAATAAAATCAATAGGGAGGTGCTTTATAATCATCAAAAAATACCTACTTTAGTACCTATTTTGGAATAAGCATATATATTTGATTATTAGGAACAATTACATAAAGATGCAGGAAGAAAAGATTATTAAAATCAACATTGAGGAAGAAATGAAATCAGCTTACATCGATTATTCGATGTCGGTGATCGTGTCCAGAGCCCTTCCCGATGTAAGAGACGGATTAAAACCAGTTCACCGCCGTGTGCTTTTTGGGATGTCAGAACTGGGAGTACTTTCAAACAGACCACATAAAAAATCAGCAAGAATAGTAGGGGAAGTACTTGGAAAGTACCATCCTCATGGTGATACATCTGTGTATGATGCCATGGTTCGTATGGCGCAGCCTTGGTCGCTCAGATATTCACTGGTTGACGGACAGGGTAACTTTGGTTCGGTAGACGGAGACAGCCCCGCTGCGATGCGTTATACCGAAGCACGTATGAGTAAGATTGCTGAGGAAATGATGGCTGATATTGACAAAAATACCGTTGATTTTCAGCTAAATTTTGACGATACGTTGGAAGAACCTACAGTTCTTCCAAGTGCCTTCCCAAATCTTCTTGTTAACGGAGCTTCCGGTATTGCTGTTGGTATGGCAACGAATATGGCTCCTCACAATCTGAAAGAAGTTATAGACGCAGTAGTCGCTTATATTGATAATAACGAAATTACTGTTGAGGAGTTGATGCACTACGTGAAAGGTCCGGATTTTCCAACAGGTGCAATCATTTACGGCTATCAGGGAGTGAGAGAAGCATATGAAACCGGACGTGGTCGTGTGGTAGTACGAGCAAGAACGGAGGTAGAGGTAACTGCTTCAGGAAGAGACAAGATTATTGTTTCAGAGATTCCATTTCAAGTAAATAAGGCTGAGTTAATTAAAAAGACTGCCGATTTAATCAACGAAAAAAAGATAGAAGGCATCTCTTACATTAATGATGAAAGCGACCGTAACGGAATGCGTATCGTGATTATTCTAAAAAAGGAAGCCAAAGCAAATGTCGTTCTGAATAATCTGTTTAAGCATACTCAGTTACAGTCGACCTTTAACATTAATAATATTGCATTGGTCAATGGCAGGCCAAAGACATTGAATCTGAAACAGCTCGTTCATTATTATGTGCAGCACCGTCATGAAGTAGTTGTTCGTCGTACAAAGTTCGATCTGGATCAGGCAGAAAAGCGCAAACATATATTGGAAGGCTTACTTATTGCTGTTGACAATATTGATGAAGTTGTACAGATTATTAGAGCAGCTGCCAATACTGACGAAGCTCAAACTAAATTGATAGAACGATTCAACCTTACGGAAATTCAGGCCCGGGCTATCCTCGATATGCGTTTGCGCGCACTGACTGGTTTAAGCAGGGAAGAGCTGCATAAAGAATACGATGAATTGTTAAAAACTATTGAATATTTAAATCAGATACTGGCTGATGAAGCTTTGAGAATGAAGATAATAAAGGATGAACTTCTTATTCTTAAAGAAAAATACGGAGATGAACGCAGGACTGAAATCATCCCGACTGCCGAAGAGTTTAATCCGGAAGATTTCTTTGCTAATGATGATATGGTAATTACTATATCAAACCTTGGCTATATTAAACGGACACCTCTTACTGAGTTTAAAACTCAAAGCAGGGGAGGAGTCGGTACCAAAGGTAGCAGTACCCGGGATGAAGATTTCCTTGAACATATGCTGAGTGCCACCATGCACAACACGATGTTATTTTTTACAGAGAAAGGGAAATGTTTCTGGCAGAAGGTATATGAAATACCCGAAGGAACAAAAGCTTCAAAAGGCAGAGCTATTCAGAACCTGATTAATATCGACCAGGACGATACTGTAAAGGCATATATTAATGTAAAGAGCCTGACGGACGAGGAATATGTTAAGAACCATTATATTGTATTATGTACAAAGAATGGTGTCATGAAAAAGATGGAGCTCGGCGATTTCACTAGGCCACGTCAAAATGGTATTGTTGCAATAACTGTGCGTGAAGGAGACAGTTTGATTGATGCTAAGCTTACAGATGGAAATAGTGAAATCCTTGTGGCTATCCGGTCCGGTCGTGCGATTCGTTTCCCTGAAAACAAAGTTCGTTCTATGGGAAGAACTGCTGCTGGTGTTAGAGCTATTTCAATCTCAGAAGAAGCAGGTGATATGGTAATTGGTATTGTCTGTGTTGAAAACAATGACCAGGATATTCTGGTTGTTTCCGAGACTGGGTTTGGAAAGCGCTCGAAGATTGAAGATTACAGGATTACCAACCGTGGCGGTAAAGGTGTGAAAACTATTAATATTACTGAGAAAACAGGGAAATTAATTGCAGTGAAGGGGGTGACCGACAATGATGATTTGATGATCATCAATAAATCGGGAATTACCATTAGACTCGCTGTTTCAAATCTTCGAACCATAGGCCGTACCGCCCAGGGTGTTAAACTAATTAATCTTCGAAAAAATGATTTAATTGCTTCTGTTGCTCAGGTTCCCAAATCAGAAGAAGAAACTTATGAAACACCCTCTACAGAGATAGATGGTGATGCGAATCCAAATCCCAATGAATAAGAAATTATTTTTAAAATTAATATTAAACCTAATTAAATAATTTATATGAAACACATCATTCTCTTACTTGCAGTCATATTTGCAGGTCTAACTAATATCCATTCTCAGGATTCCCAGTCGAGTCTGAACTACGATGATCTGAAAGAAAAACTTGAGAAAAGTAATAAAGCACTCGATAATCCTAAAAAGAATGCTGATCCAAAATTTTGGATTGAGAGAGGTAAATTATTTCAGGACATCGCTGATGTAAATGTTCAATTTCTTCGAATGGGATTATCTGAGAAAGAAATAACGCTTTTCTGCAAAGAGCCTAAGGAAAAGAAAACAGAAGGGGGCAAGGATCTTTACATTTACGACCGTTTTATTGCGACTTTTAAAAACGGGAAGTTAGAGAGCTGGAAAGAAACACAGACGATTGTTCCGAAACCTCTCGAAGAGTCTTTCAATTGCTATAAAAAGGCTGTTGAATTGGATACCGAGAAGAAGTATGACAAAAAAATTGGCGAAGGCTTAAAATCTTTGAAATCTCTTGAGAGTAAGTTTGCGATTAATAGTTATGGACAGGAAGACTTAGCCGGTTCTTTCGGATATTTCAAGAATATTGTTGATATTGATGAAATGAAACAGGTGAATGTAGTGGATACGGGCATCATTTACAATGCTGGTCTTACTGCGGTTCAGGCTGGGCAGTATGATGAAGCTATTAAATATTTAAACAAAGCTGTATCTCTTAAATATTTAGGAGATCCCGGACTTTATGCTAACCTTAAAAAGGCTTATCTGGCCAAAGGAGATTCGGCTGCGGCCTTAAATGCACTCAAACAAGGTATTGTAGCTTTCCCCAATGATATAAGTATCATTATTGAATTAATAAACTATTATATTACGGCAGGAGATAAAAATGCCGCCCTTGAATATTTAGCAAAAGCCAAGCAGAACGATCCTAA
>DATBXH010000738.1:0-2093 GCA_036514375.1 Bacteroidales bacterium
CATCTTGGCCCGGCAAACAGCCCTATTATTGCTTATGTCAACACAATATTAGAGGATTCGGAGAATAATATATGGGTTGGAACTTTGAATGGTTTAATCCAACTGAAAAAAGACCCACATAATGAATTTAGATTTACCAGGTATACAGAGGGAGGTAACCCAAGCAATATCAGCAGTAAAAGAATAACGGTTCTTTTCGAGGATTACGATAAAAACCTTTGGGTCGGAACGCACGATAAAGGGTTGAACCTTTTAAACAAAAAGAATAATTCATTTACCCATTTTCAGAAGCAGGATGGACTCCCAAGTAACTCAATAAAAGGCGTTTTGGAAGACAAACGAGGAAACCTATGGATTTGCACCACAAAAGGAATTTCGAAGTTTAATCCCAATCTTAATACGTTTAGAAACTACACAAAGGAAGATGGGCTTAATTCAGAGGAGTTTCACTCAAACGCATGTTTAAACTCAAAAACCGGCGAGTTTTTCTTTGGGGGCATCAATGGGTTCAACGCATTTTATCCGGATAGTATAAGAGACAACGCAGCTGTACCATCTATATATCTAACTGATTTTAAAATATCTAATAAATCTGTATCTATTAGCTCCGAAGGCTCTCCATTGAAAAAAAGTATAAGTGAAACCAGGGATATAACCCTCTCTTATAAGCAGAATTCTTTTACTATCGATTTCGTTGCTTTAAATTATACCCGGTCATCGCAAAACCAGTATGCATATATTCTTGAAGGATTGGAAAAAGAGTGGAACCATGTTGGGCACAAACGGTTTGCCACGTACACCTATATAAATCCCGGAACGTATGTTTTTAAAGTTATCGGTTCTAATAATGATGGCGTTTGGAATAAAATACCCACCACGCTGGAGATTATCATTTTGCCTCCATTCTGGAAAACCATATGGGCTTATATTTTATATTGTCTGGTAATATTAAGCTTGCTCTTTTTGTTTGTCAGGTTATCAATGATTCAGGCAAAGCAATCGCAATTGCTTGAGCTCGATAAAATGAAACTGGACTTCTTCACCAATATCTCGCACGAAATCCGCACACCTCTTACTTTAATACTTTCACCTCTTGAAACACTTGTGTCTTCTACTAAAATAGAGGCCGGGGTAAAAAATCAATTGACTTTGGTTTACAAAAATGCCGATCGCCTGTTTCGATTGATCAATGAGTTGATGGATTTTTCGAAAACAGAAGAGAGTGAACTGAAAATATCAGTACAGCAGGGAGACATAGTAAAATTTATTAGGGAAGTTTTCGGATTCTATAATGAATTGGCCTTTCAAAAGAAGATTGATTATCAATTTTCCAGTAAAGAAGAAAAAATGGATGTTTGGTTCGATAGAGACAAACTGGAGAAAATCATTATGAACCTGTTATCCAATGCGTTTAAATTCACTGCCGCTGAAGGTAAGATTAAGGTTGAGGTTGAGAAAGTTACCATTAATACTAAAAAGAAAGCAACTGAATATGCCAGGATTTCGGTGATTGATAATGGAATAGGAATCTCACATAAATTTATCGATAAGGTTTTCGACAGATTTTATCAATCCCCGGAAGGAAAGGGGTTGTCACATACCGGTACAGGTATTGGGCTGGCGCTTAGTAAAAATCTGGTCAAGCTGCACCATGGCAACATCGAAGCTACCAGTGAGCCATTTAAGAGAACTTGCTTTTCTGTGTATCTTCCTTTAGGTAACTCCCATTTTACCAAGGATGAGATACTTACAACGCCAATAGATGTAAACACAACTATTCCGCCTTTGGAACAGTCGGAAACAAAATTGACGGCCTCTCAAAAAGCCTCGGTTGTGCTTATTGTGGAAGATAATTTTGATTTACGAAAGTACATTGCATCGCAGCTTTCCCATAATTATAAGGTGCTCGAAGCCGAAGATGGCGAAGAAGGATATTCAATTGCCGGTAAGGAAGTCCCTGACTTGATCATCAGCGACGTTATAATGCCCAAAATGAGTGGTATTGAATTCTGTAAGAAAATCAAGGAAGATGTTGCTACCAGTCACATCCCCATAATTCTTCTAACGGCGAAAATTACTTTAGAAGATAAAAT
>DATBXH010000739.1:0-4433 GCA_036514375.1 Bacteroidales bacterium
CTGTAGATATTACCAATGCCATCGCCATGTGCAACACAGCCGCCGGGGAAACGCACAAACCGTGGATGCAGGTCGGCAATGCTTTGTGCCAGGTCGGGCCGTAAACCGTTTTTGTGACCTTTAAAGGTTTTTTCGGGGAATAGTGAGATCATATCCATGTCTACGGTTCCGGTGGCCTGAGGAATGATTTCAAGACTTGCGTCCGTAACAGTTTTGCCGGCAGAGATTACAGCTTCAACTTTTTTCCATGTTGAAGAACCTGCATTTACTGTGGTCTCACCAAACACTTCATTGTTCTTGCCTATAAGCCGGACAAGCAGCTTTTTACTCTTATTATCTGGGTTACGCACAAATAACGAGAAATCGTATTTATCTCCCTGCTTAACAGCAATACCGTTGTAACCTTCGTTTGTCAGACCGGTTCCTATCCCTGTGATATTTAAAACAGCGTAATGTTTGTTGTTGCGATGTATAGGAGATACCGTATCGATCGTAAATGTTCCCTGATCTCCGGAGAGGCTCCAGGCCTTTGTGCTGGTCCAGGTTTTGTCTCTTCCTTCCTTGTCGCTTAAAGCATATTCAAAATCGCGGTTCTGTATGAGTTCGGCATACAGACCGCCATCTGCTGCATAATTGATGTCTTCGAAAAAGATTCCGAACAGCATATCGCTTATCTTTTTGCTTTTCGTAACATTGGCCGTAATGGTAGCCTCCACGGTTTTCTGGCCTTTAAATATTGTGCTGTCGTCCCTGAAGCTTTCGCTAGCCAGTTCAGTATTGTATGCTGCTACCTGCTGGGCCTTTGTCAGCCCGTCAATAACACTCCAGGCTACTTTGTGGATAACTCCGGTTTCAGTATTTCCCGATATGGTTACCTTTTCGCGACTATTTAACCGATTGGCAAGCGAGAGCTGCCTGGTATCGGAATATGTTTTAAAATCTTTGGTGGTTACACCGTAAACCAGCGAATCTTTCTCTGCCGTGCTTAACCAGGTAATGGTGTAAACCCCGGTTGTTTTGTCGTAAGATACTTCCGGTACAGTGCAATTATTGTTTTGCATCACCACAGGATAGGACTGGGGTTTCCAATACACCAGATCCTGTGACGAGGCATGGGCAAAAACACCGTCTTTCTCGTTGACACTCCACACACAATGCCAGGTCCGGTTCGCATCCTGAAATACAAAAGGAGTAAGCATGCGCTTTTGAGAGCCCCATCTGCCGTAATCGCAGAACAGGAACCGGTATTCAGGTCCAATGGAATTCCAATGGGCACGGTCGATACTCCAGGCAAAATGCAAACCGTTATGCCCTGCATTTTTGGTGGTGGAATAGGCAAACAGGTAAGCAGAATCAGGCTCGTTACGAATTGCAGACAAGCCATGCAGATAAAACAGAAAAATAGCTGTAAAAGTCAGGAAGAAGTGTTTTTGCATGTTTATAAATTTTTAATGGTAGCCGTTATAAATATACCAACAAATTTATTGTAAAAATTACACTTAAATAATCAGTAGTCATAATTTATTGTGATTTGTTTAATGGCAGAGAATAGGTTAATTGTAAATGCGTGCAAATTTTGGCATTTTATATCTTAAAATTATGATATTTTTGTTTTTTATCATTTTTGAACTAACTATCAGAAATTTCTACTTTATTTCGCTATAAAGTATTTGAAAAATCATTAGCATGGCAGATATAATCAATGATGAACTGATTCGTGAATTGAAATCTGGTAATCAACATGCATTTGATACAATTTTTAAAAAGTATTATACCTTTTTATGTATTGAAGCAAGAGGTTATTTTAAAAATCATCAGCTGACGGAAGAAATTGTCTGCGACGTTTTTACCAAGTTATGGCAAAACAGGGAATACCTGGATATAGAGCTTTCATTAAGGGAATATTTGATAAAAGCCGTACATAATAATTGCATCAGTTATTACCGGATGCAAAAAGTACAGGAGAAGTTAAAACACGAAGTAGACGAAAATCAAAAGAAAGCTTATTCACTGATGGACATAAGCGAAAACCCGCTTGAATATACTATCATGAATGAATTTGAGAAACATATCAATGAAGCTATCGAATCGCTCCCAACCCGATATAAGCAGGCATTCAAGTTAAGCCGCTTTGATCAGATGACCTATGAGGAAATAGCTGTGGAAATGGGTATTTCCATTAATGGGGTTAAGATGAATATGAAAAAAGCACTTGAATTTTTACGGGAAAAACTTTCTGATTATCTGATATCCATAGCTATAATATTTATTTCGTTATACCGGACCATCTTTTTTTAAATTTTTTTTCAAAACCATATACCCTATTTCATATTTCAAACGACTACTTATAACAGATGAAAGAAGAATATTCAAAAATTGACGATATTATTTTCTCCTTCCTGGATGGAGAAATTACGGAAAATGAAATGCATATCTTGCAAGAATGGCTTGCTGAGGATGTCTTGCACAAAAATTACTTCAGGCAGATTTATAAAATATGGGCTGCAACGGACATAACGAATGAAAATGCCAGTGAGGTTGAAAAAACACTGGAGAAAATTAAATTCCAGATTCATAATTCTTCTGAAGAAACTAAGCCTAAAAGAACTCCTGCCAAGCAAATTATGTTAAATGCCGGGAAATGGGCAGCTGTCGTCTTTCTTTCCTTATGCGCAGGTGCATTTATTTATTCCAGGATAATAAAAAGCCCTTCATCCGTATCCAACGTAAATGCATATAATGAAATAACTGTTCCCTTCGGATCAAAATCCAAAATTCGTTTACCGGACGGCACAGAGGTGTTATTAAACGCGGGCAGCAAATTGTCCTATAATTTGGATTATGGGAAAAAATTGCGTGAAGTGGAGTTTTCCGGAGAAGCTTATTTTAAGGTGGCCAAGCAAAAGGAGAAGCCCTTTATCGTGCATACTTCGCAAGCCAACATTAAAGCGTTGGGTACAGAGTTTAATGTAAAGGCATATCCTAATGAGAATACGATTGAAACTATTTTGGTAGAGGGGTCAGTAGTAGTTAATAAAACAAGCGTCAATCAGGTTAATAAAGGGCTAAACGATAATGATGCAATTGTTCTGAAGCCCGGGCAAAAGCTTCAAATCATTAAAAATCCTTTGGAGGCTAAACAGGATATTACTCCTAAACCATCAGGCAAAGCCACGGTTAATAATGATTTAAAACCTTTAGAGAATCATCCTGATATGAGAATTGCGACCTCTGATGTTCAGATAGAAACCTCCTGGAAAGACAAGCGATGGATTATACGTGGAACAAGCCTTGCAGATTTAGCAGTTTTGTTTTCCCGCAGGTTTAATGTTGACATTCAAATGCGGGATTCGGTACTGAGAAAATATAAATTTTCAGGCATGATTGAAAACGAGACCCTTGAGGAAGTTTTGAATATTATGAAATATACTATACCTATCTCGTGCAAGATTGATAAGGGAAAGGTTACCTGGTCAATTGATCGTCAACGGGAGAAAGACTATAAAGAGGCGTATTAAGCGTATTTTAAATATCTATTTTATTCTACTAATAACTAAACTTATGACTATGAAAACACATTATTCACCGTAAAAAAAGGAACCGTAAAACGATTCCTTTTCACATCTTCATTTTAATAATATTCTACTGCGAATAGAATATCACAAAATTTATTAATCATAACGCACAAATTTATGAAAAAAAATTGTATTGGGATTCCTTTGCCCAATTTGAGACTCAATCTCTTCTCCAAAATTTTTTTACTTATGAAAGCTACGCTACTACTTACGTTGCTAACTACACTTCAGGTTTCGGCGAATTTATATTCCCAGGACTCGAAACTGACCCTGGATATAAAAGACAAGCCATTGAGTGAAGTTATAAAAACTATTGAACAACAAAGCTCTTATCGTTTCTTTTACAGTGATAATTATCGTGAATTGGGAGAGAAAGTATCCATCGATGTAAAGGATAAGAAAATCGAGGAGGTTCTTTCGAATCTGTTAAATGATAAATCACTTGATTTCAGGGTGCTTAATAATAACATTATTGTCATTGCCCCAACAAAAGCCTTTCAGCAACAGAAAATAACCGGAATAGTGACCGATGCAAGTAACGGCGATCCGCTTCCAGGGGTAACTGTTATGATTGAAGGTACCGGTACCGGTGCCATGACTGATGCTAACGGGAAATATTCAATTGAAGTTTCTCAACCCGATGTTGTACTGGTATTTTCGTATCTGGGATATAACGCTGAGAAAGTTAAAGTTCAGGGACAACAAAGTGTTGATGTAAAGTTGGTGCCTGATATTAAAAAACTGGACGAAGTCGTCGTTATTGGCTATGGTACGATGAAGCGTAGCGATCTTACCGGGTCAGTGGGATCAATTACAGCAGAAACCATTGAAAAATCTGTACCTACTACAGTTGATCAG
>DATBXH010000740.1:0-3817 GCA_036514375.1 Bacteroidales bacterium
ATTGGCTCCTTCGTTTCCGGCACTTACCACCACAATCATTCCCTTCGATGCAGCAATTGATGCACCGATTGAAACAAGTGTGGTATGCCCGTTCATGTCCTTGTAAGTGTGGTTTAATGTAGAATCATTGAATTGGGAGTATCCCAATGAGGTACTTATGATATCAGCGCCAATGCTGTCAGCCAATTCTGCGGCAACAGTCCAGTTAAATTCTTCAACGGGGTATTCGTACTGCCGACCATTGGCTTCGTACGTGGCATTCTCAGAACGTAACAATAAGTAGTTAGCTTTCGGGGCTGTTCCTACTAAATTTCCGGGGAACGTTGCGGCCATGGTAGAGAGAACTTCCGAACCATGTGAATCTTCAGTAAAAACACTGGCATTTGGGTTATATGTGTCCCTTTCCAGACTAACACGGTTTTCCATCCAAAGAGTATCGAAACAACTCATGTTCTGGGCGTTGTTAAATCCGGCATCTATTACGGCAATTAACATACCCTGGCCCTGATATCCCAGACTATGCAAAAAATCACCATGATGAATTGCTATCTGATCATAAGATAATCCATAAAAATCTGTCAGCTGAGATTTTACTATACTATAATTCGCTATTAATTTATTGGATGGAAACGATGGGGTTATTATTGATTTCGATTTTACATAGGGTTTCACAAATGATACATTGTCCAGCTTTCTGAAAATGGATGTATCACTAACCAGCACGGTAACTGCATTGTGCCACTTGGATGAGTTTAGTATGGTAAAGCCCAGCTTTCTCAAACTGTCGATGTATAAAGCACTAACCGGTAGATCGTTGTTTTTTAAAACGATCTGCTGTTGATGTCTGCGTAGCAGTGCTCTGGGAGAAAGGAAGGACTCCGGTTGAGATAACTGATATTGATTGGAGTTTTTATCGGTAAAACGGATAAGATAAATACCTGGTGCCAGCTTTTCCTGAGCAAAAGAACTACAGGTAAACAGTGCAAAAATCAGGAATAGTGAATTATTAAAGATGAAGTTATCCCAGCTTTTCAAACTGAATCGTCATTTGGTAATTTTATCTTGAACCGGGCATAATATTGGTTTCATCCGGTTCAGGTATTCTTCCTTTTTGTTTCTCAATATCTTCTAGGAATTTTTGTTCTTTAGCCTGCTGTTCGTCTGCATTCAGAGCAACCCCGTCTTTGTATTCGATTGCAGAATCTTCCTTGCCATCTACATCATAATGAATCCATTTTCCGTCACGTTTGTCATCCTTGTAAATTCCTTTCCATTCGACTTGGCCGTCAGGATAGTTTAATACAAAGGCTCCATTTCGTTTCCCGTCTGTATAAAAAGATGAAAATTTAGTCACTCCGTTTGGATAATATTGTTGCCATAATCCATTAGACAGTCCATTTTTCCAATCACGTTCCTCAGCTATTTTCCCATCAATAAAATAAGAAAAGGACTTGCCCTGCTTTTTACCATTTACATAATTTTCGCGGCTCTTGAGAGTCTTGGTATAATAACTGTAATAGCTCCAAACACTGTCTTTCACGTCCTTCTGACTGTAAACGCCTTCGGCTGCCAAAGGACCTCCCTGGAAATATAGTTTTGCCTTAATTCTGGTACTCCCCTTGGAAAACCGGAGTTCTGCCATTAATGAATTGTCGTCGAAATAACGTTTCATCAAACCAACCGGATTGTTATCTTTATAAAATGCACTGTATTTAACAGCACCATTTAGATACTTAACTTTCCAATATCCTTGTTTTAAACCTTGTTTATCAGTTTGATTAAATACAGTATCCTTCGAGCCGGAGGAGTCCTGGGCCCGGAGATTAACACTTAAAAATAAGAATAACAGGATATAAATACCACGCATAATTGTAAATTCGAAAATTGTATCAAAGTTAGAAAATCACTTGAATTTTTGAAGTTGAAGAAAATAATTAAACTTCTTTTTGAATTTTTTTATAATTCCCTTAAAAATAGCCAGTTGAAAAAATACAATTTTCTCCACTTTTTATCTCAAACTGTCCACCTCGTTTTTTTTATCCTTCCGTAAGTTTGACCGTAATTAAGGATTCGTTGCCAACGAATGATATCAAAAATATGTACCCTTTCATTTCGAGGCTGGGACTTTAAGGTATAGTTAATAGTAGTAGTTTAAAGGTAGATAGTTAGTAGTCTGTGAATTAGTTGTAGTTGAAATTAAGGCTATTGTCTGCAATTATAAGGACAATAGCTTTTTTCATTTAAGTGCGCAACGGAAATATTTAGTTCTTGCAATTCTGGTACATAAGTTTTGCCGCTTCGGAACTACCTAGTCTTTTGGCTTCGCTCCAATAAAAACAGGCACCTTCCTGGTCGTTAAGAATTCGCAGGGTATTTCCTTTTTTCAGGTAGGCTTCCTGATTATTTGGGTTTAAATCCAAAGCCAGGCTAAAATCTTCATCGGCTTTCTGAATCTGTTCTATGGTAAGGGCGATACTTCCGCGTTCCACAAAATATTGCGCGTTTGTCCTGTCTTTAGTCAAAAGAATATCGTAAAATTCCATGGCATTCTGGTTGTTACCCTGGCTACTTTCTAATAAACCAAGTTGATGATAGGTATCGAGATTTTCAGGGTACAAATCTTTGTACATCCGTAAATCTTTTTCAGCTTGTTTGTAATTACCGGCCAGCCGGGCAATTTCACCCCTTTTTAAATAGTACAGGGAATGGTACGGGTTTATTCGAATTGCCTTATTTATGTAATCCAGTGCGTCGTTGTATTTCTTGTTATCTTTCAATAGATCTGCATAAAGAGCGAGATAATCATCGGAAAAGCTGTTGAATGTAATGGCTTTTTCCATTACAGCGAGGGCTGGGGCCAACAGATGTTGTTTTTCATAGATCTTTGCTTGCAAATAGAAATATTTATGACGAGGGGAGAATTTATCTTCATAGCTTTCGAGCTCGCTCATAGCTTCAGAAGCTTTTCCTTTGGATAGCAATGCATTTACGGCATTTTCTTCAGTTTCCGATTCGGAATACCAATCCTTAGTCCAGCATGTTTTCCATTCCGGTGAAGATGAGATAGACCGGAATGAACTGTCTCTTCTTATATCCAGTTCTGTTTTTTTATTGGGCGTTGCAAGATATTTCTCCAACCAGTCAATGGCTTTGTTTTTATTGTTCTGTTTAGCGTAAATGCACGATAATTCATAGCTTGAGCTTCCTTTGTTCAGGCTGTCTGCCAATAAGTAAAAGTGAGAAGCTTTCTTTAAATCAGCCTTATGGAAGTAACAATCGCCTAGCCACAAATCCAATACATAGTTGGGTTGAGAGCCTTGAACAGAAGTCAATATCCTTAAAGCCGAATCAATTTTATTTTGATCCATGCAGGCTCTAGCTTTTAAAAGGTTTATGTCCAGAGGTTGTCCCAGAATTATTCCGGATACCAGAACACCCAAACCAATAAGTAATATCTTCTTCATAATTATTCCAAAGATTTATTCGAGGAGGAGGAGTATAAATAAATAAAATCAGTTCGTGCAGTTATAACAATGCCTGTCAGTCTTGGCTCATAAATATCGCATATGTAGTAATAAACTCCCGAAGGAACCATTCTTTTGGTATTCATGTCTCTTCCATCCCAGTTAATGGCGGGGTCCGTTGTTTGAAAGATCATTTTTCCCCAACGGTTAAAAATCCGCATGTTTACCTGTTTTACATAATTCCCGGGATTATTCGAAACAAACAAGTCATTTATTCCATCGTTATTAGGCGTAAAGACATTAGGCAATGTATAGTTGCTGCAGATATCCACGCATGTGAGATTCGTTAATAA
>DATBXH010000741.1:0-2797 GCA_036514375.1 Bacteroidales bacterium
AATCTGATCCTTTCCTGCAGCAATCCAGCTTTGTCCGGCTTCCTTGCGAGTATTAAGCACCAGATTATCTCTCATTCGTAATAATGACATCCCTAAGGTGTCCTCATTGCCATAAGGTTCGAACGGACTGGTATAATCTCCCTGACCAATACGTTTAGCAAAATCAGCATTTTTCCCAATTAATTCATCGCGTTGCCTGATCTTGTCCTTAAAAAAAGCCTGTATACTTTCCTTTTGCGATAGATATAGATAAATGGCCATTGCGGTAATAATTGGCACCAAATCGACAAAGAAAAGACTTGGATGAAGAAGATGGATTTTGGATAGCGAATGGGCGCCAACCATCAAACCTCCGGCAATTAAGTCAACCATCCAAGCTATTACAGGGACAACTAAGCTTATAGCCATCCCAATAACCATAATACGAAGCTTTGTTTTATCTATATTGAACATTTTAGGAGCCATAAGCCCGATTTACTTTTTAAAATGTTTACTAATCACATCGGCAACCTTTTTCGAAATTCCTTCCAACGCCTTAAATTGTTTTCCGGATAAGGTCTCAAAAGTTGCATATTCAATCAGTCCCAACACATCATCCTGATTCTTAATCGGTACAAAAACCAAATGTTTCGGGTTGCTTTTGCCAAGACCGGAAGCAACAGTCATATATTTTTCAGGAATATCATTGATCGAAACGATTGCTTTGTTTTTTACAGCCTGGCCTGGTAATGTCTCACCAGTCCTGAATTCCGAAGGTTTGTTTTCAGAGAAGTAAGCATATTGAGCATAACAGTGATACAGATCTTCATTCGGATTTTTAATGTAAAATAATCCCTGCACTATATTAAATGTATCTGACATGTTTCTCAGCAATTCTTCAGAAAATTTATCTAAAGCTAACGTTCTGGAAGGAAGAAGCTTTTGTATATCAATCTGGTATTCCGATTCTTCTTGCTTCTCCTCTGTCAATTGATTGGCACTTTCCTCAGTGTCCTCTTTGATAATCTGGCTCTGCACCTCTACTTTCTCAGCAACAGTTTCCTGTTTCCACATAGCTAACCCGAATAAAAGAGATCCAAGTCCAAGTGTTATAAAGATAGAAAGATACATAAGCAAAGTGCCTCCTGAAGCATTTCTTATGGCTGCAAACAATACAAATATCGCTGCCAGAAATAAAACGTAAATACCTGAATATAGTAATTTTGTACTATGCTTCATAAATCTTCAGTTTAGCTTAAGAAGAAAATTAATTATCTGGTCCGTGGTAAATACGTGATCCACACGGGTAAGTTTCATAGCTGCCTCAGTCATTGTGCGAACCTGACATTCATTTGGGTCCTGAACAATAGTAATTCCATTATTTTCTTTTACTTTTTGAAGACCATATGCTCCGTCGCTGTTCGCACCGGAAAGAATGATACCTACCATTTTATCGCGGAAAGCCTGTGCCGCAGTAATAAACGATAAATCGATAGAAGGCCTGGAATGATGAACCGGTTCTTCGGTGGACAAAGCTATTCTGTTACCAAGTTCAATGAACATATGGTAATTAGCAGGTGCCAGGTAAGCTCTGCCAGGTTTAATTTGCTCTTTATCAAAAGGCTCGACCACCGGAAGATTTGATTTTATAGCAAGCGCCTCTAAAAACCCGGACCGTATATGCTTTAGCCTATGCATGCTTAAAAGTACAGGAATAGGATATGTCTTAGGTAAAGCACTTAAAATTCTTGTCAGTACCTGAAAACTTCCTGCCGAACCTCCTATAACTACAGCTTTATACATCAGAGCCTCCGTTTATAAATGTTTTCCGCTTCATTCATCAAGGTAAATTCATTATTCCCATAAAGAAGGCCAAGTGATTCCTTTGCACCAATCACCAAATACCCACCTGTAGTCATTGAATTATAAATAATTTTCAGGATTTTACTTTGGAGTGTTTGATTAAAGTAAATCATTTTGTTTCGGAACAAAACCAGCTTTACACCCTGTGGCGCAGGCTCGAGTAATGTATTTTGATTAAAAAACGTTACATGCTTGATTAATGATACATCTCGAATGGCCTGATTATTAACAACTGAAAAATAATTGGATAAAGAAAACTTCCCATTTGAACGGATATAATTATCATAGCTGATTTCGAGTTTATATTCCGGAAATAATCCGGACCTTATGGTATCCAAACTCCTCTCACTCATTGAAGAAACCAGAATTTGAACCTTATCAAGTAATCCCATTTCGACCAATAATATAGCCAAAGAGAATAACTCGTCTCCAGAAACTGAATTTGGAAGCCATATTTTAAACCCTGTTCCAGTTTCGCGATAAATATTTGTAATGATTTCATCTCGCAATACACGCCAAAGTGATGGATCCCGAAACATTTCAGTAGACGGAACATTGATCTGACCGATGAAAGAATCCACAAAATTTTTGTTTTCCATAAGTCTGTTCATCAATATGTCGGGATGCTTTATGTTATTCTGCTCCATGAGCATCTCAATCCGTCGCTTAAAAGAAGTTAACGCAAAATCGGAAAAGTCGTAATTATACTTTTCAGCAATCAAATTAATGATATTTCTGGTATCGACAATTCCTAATTCAATCATAAGGCCGGTTTTCTAATTATTATAATTGGCTATTCTCCTTTCTGAAGTCCCCGTAAACGCTCAATTTCCTTATTAGCTTCTTCAAGCACTTGGTATTTAAGCTTTTTTTCAGTTACATCCTGAGCCAGCAAATATATCTTCGTAATGGCGCCGCTTTTATCCTTAAAAGGAACAAAGCTTGTCATCAGCCA
>DATBXH010000742.1:0-2333 GCA_036514375.1 Bacteroidales bacterium
ATAGGACCTGCGAATCTTAACAATTTATTTGATAACTTTAAACAACATTTCAGAAAGAACTTATATAGCAAAGATGGAATCTGGAAATATAGACAACCTCCCTGATAATGAAAGATTTGAATATCTGATCAGGAAAATTGTCCAGAACAGGGAAGTATGGCTTCTGCATGCAATTGACGGTTTATATGCTATGTTTGAGGATGAAAATGAAAATCAATACATTCCGGTATGGCCGGAAAAGGAATTTGCAGACTCTCATGCTATTGGGGACTGGGACGGTTATACAGCCGATAGCATGGGACTTGGAGAATTTATTGAATGGCTTCAGGAGCTCAAAAATGACGAAATCTATATCGGAGCATTTCCGAACTCCAATATGCGGGCAATTTCAGCTGATCCCATCGATTTGAGAAAAAGGCTGGTCCAAGCCAGTGGGAGGGGGAAATAAGTATATTAACATTAAAATAATGAAGAGTTTTCAAAATTTTAATGTGTTGAAGTAATTTTTATTAGCTTTGCACCTCAAAGTACTTTATTATGAAAAAACAAACTGAGCCTATAGAAACATTGTCTGAGATCCGTTCTATAATGGAGCGATCTACCCGTTTTATTTCATTGAATGGGTTTGCCGGTGTATTTGCAGGGATATTTGCGCTTGTTGGAGCCTTTGCTGCTTATCTGAATTTCCGGACAAATTTAATCCATCCGCACTATTATGATTATGCAACAACATCCGAAGGTATACCTAATTTATCTTTTTACATATTCTTCTTTACTGATGCTTTTCTGGTACTGATCGCATCCATCGTTGTTGCAGTATATTTATCTGTTAGGAAATCAGCCAAAAAAGGTTTAAAAGCCTGGGATAATAGTGCAAAAAGAGTAATATATAATATGTCAGTTCCATTAGTGGGAGGGGGACTATTTTGTATTTTAATAGTTTATCATGGCTATATCGGATTGGTTATACCAGTAACATTGATTTTCTATGGATTGGCTTTGATAAGTACCAGCAAATACACTTTCGATGATATCCGCTATCTGGGAATTTGTGAATTGATTGTTGGGCTCATGGCTACACTTTGGATCGATTATGGATTATTGTTTTGGGCATTTGGATTCGGGGTAATCCACATTGTTTATGGAATTATCATGTATTACAAATACGAGCGATGAGCCACGAAATATCTAAATTAAATAAAGCATTCGAAAACCGGATACGAATAGGAATAATGTCTGTTCTTATGGTCAATGATCGTATAGAGTTTTCAGTTTTAAAAGAGATCCTGGATGTCACGGATGGTAATTTGGCCAGTCATATAACGGCACTCGAAAAACTAAAATATATTGAAGTAACCAAGCAATTCGTTGGTAAAAAGCCAAATACATCCTATAAAGTTACAAACGATGGAAAAATAGCTTTCAATAAACATCTGGATACATTGGAAAGAATTATCAGGATTAGAAAATAATTGGGAGGTGCTGATTATTATTTTTCTACCCAAATTAGTGAAACTTTATCATATTTAGTAAGAAGCCAATATTTGTATGAGATTTACACGTGAGGATTATAATAAACGAATCATTGATAAAGAGGGTAAAATTCCGGAGGATGAACCTGTATTTTTGTTACGTGCACAGGATAAGTATGCACCGTCAACCTTAAGATTTTATGCCAGGCTTTTGGAAGAAGATGGAAATATTGAAATGGCGGAAGAACTCCGTAATCATGCAAGGCAGATGATCGTTTGGCAAAAAAGTGTAAAGGTTAAAAGTCCGGATAAATAAATGAATTAATTTGGCTCATAATTTATATTATGTTAAATAAGTAATTTATTAGAAAAGGGCGACTATAGAACTCACCCTTATCTGGACTTATAAAGTCAATTAGCCCCTATTAATTTATCGTTTACTAATTTTAAATATTTGCTGCAGGTTTGGCTCTCCGGACAATCTATCGTCCCCCAAATATATTTACCTTTCCATTCAATCGAAATTTTTCCATTATGAGGATCATTGATAGTAAATCGTCCTTCCAGATTATTAAAAGGCTGGCCGACAACTTTTAGGTATTGACCTACCACTGATTTTGCTTTTTCACTTGAAACCGCAGGAATAATAAAGACTTTGAATGTGTTTCCGTCTTTTTTGTAGTTTGCAGTTATAACAAATCGTAAGAATTCGTACCCCAAAAAGTTTGTATTAATATAACTTTCAGAGTTTTCTATTTTTTTTTCCTCCGGTAAATACTTTAGAATTTCAGGCATTTGGGCATTTGAATCCAGTTTAGAAGCAAGTTCAACAGCGATTTTATACATAATACCGGCAGTTTC
>DATBXH010000743.1:0-2556 GCA_036514375.1 Bacteroidales bacterium
TTAGGAATGAGACCCAATGGATATATCTCTTATCTTTATGAACTTACACCATATATCAAGTTTGGAGAAAAGAATATCATTGCTGTCAGAGTGGATCATAGCAAATATGCTGATTCCCGTTGGTACACAGGCTCAGGTATATACCGCGATGTTTATCTGGTTTATGCCAACCCTGTTCACATCGATCTTTGGGGCGTATATTATACTACACATCTTGATAATGAAAAACAAGCAACACTAGATATCCAGACAACAGTTAACAACACAACAAATAAACAGACAACTATTCAGGTTGTGCACGAGTTATTTAATAACGAAAATAAAAGTATTTCAAAAACATCAAAGAAATTGGATATTCCCGCAGGCAAAATTCTTGATTTGAACCAAATTATGACAGTTAAACAACCGGATCTTTGGTCGGTCGACAATCCCCACTTGTATAAGCTTATAACTTCAATTTACATGGGAAATGAATTGACTGATAAAACAAATACAAATGTAGGCATTCGTAACCTTGATTTTGATGCTGACAAAGGTTTTTCGTTGAATGGCAAATCTATGAAAGTGAAAGGAGTATGCATTCATCACGATGCCGGTTGCCTGGGTGCCGCTGTACCTATGGAGGTATGGGAAAGTCGGTTGTTAACTTTGAAATCATTAGGTTGTAATGCTATTCGTACAAGCCACAACCCACAAGCTCCGATTTTATATGACCTTTGTGATAAATTAGGTTTATTAGTATTTGATGAAGCCTTTGACGAATGGGAATTTCCAAAGAAAAAATGGATAGAAGGGTGGAATATTGGCACTCCTGGTTTTGATGGATCGGCTGAGTTTTTCGAGAAGTGGGGAGAAACAGACCTTAAAGATATGATCCTTCGCGATAGAAATCATCCCTGCGTATTTATGTGGAGCATTGGAAATGAAGTAGATTATCCAAATGATCCCTATAGTCATCCCATTTTAAATAAAGAAGGCATTGAACAACAAGCCACTAAAGGTTATCTGCCGGATCATCCGAATGCTGAAAGACTTGGTATAATTGCTAAACGACTGGCATCTGTGGTAAGAAAATATGACATTTCAAGGCCGGTTTCTGCGGCGCTGGCTGGACCTGTGATGTCTAATGAAACAGAATATCCAGGGGCCCTCGATGTAGTTGGATATAACTACACGGAACGAAGATATAAACAGGATCATACGACTTATCCCAAAAGAGTATTGTTTGGGAGTGAAAATGGTCATTCGATGGAAGCCTGGAAAGCCGTTCGTGATAATGCTTATATTTTCGGGCAATTTCTGTGGACTGGTATCGATTACCTTGGTGAAGCTCATGCCTGGCCTTCGCGTGGTTTTACATCGGGCTTGATAGATCTGGCTGGCTTTATTAAACCAAGGGGTTATTTCAGACAGAGCTTATGGTCCGAAAAACCTATGATTTATATTGGAACTTACTCCAAAAGAAGGAACGAACGTGCTCCTTCCATCGACGCTTCACCTGTTTGGAATTATAATGATGGTGACACAGTAAGAGTAGTTTGTTATACCAATTGCCCAAAGGCAGCGCTTGTATTAAACGGACAAAAGATAGGCGATGAAAAAAATTATAATGATGCCACAGGTATTATTTATTGGGATATGCCGTTTAAAGCCGGGAAGTTAGAAGCCATTGGTTATAATTCAGGTAGCGAAGCAGCCCGCAATACTGTTGAAACAAATAAACGTCCCTACGCAATTAAGGCAGAATTACTGAATAACAGCACAGTCCCACTTAATGGGGTAGCGCTTATTAAACTTCAGATTATAGATGAGGACGGGAAACCAGTATTTCTGTCCGATAACGAAATAACCTGTACAACCGAAGGTTCAATAAAATTACTTGGCCTTGAAGCCAGCAATCCCAATGATATGGGAAGTTATACCGACAATAGGCAACGGGTGTATCAGGGACGGATGATTGCCTATATAAAATCAACCGGACAGAAAGGTAAAGCAACTGTTTCATTTACCTCACCCTGGTTGAAAGACGCAACTATTAGTTTTGATTTATAAATAGCCCCATAAAAAATAAACATGAGCATGCTTAATAAAGTATCTTTATGAAAACACAATTTATATTTTTTACACTACTACTAATAACTACTGCAGCTTTAGCCCAAAATAAGAAAGCACCGACTTTAACTGACCGGCAACTATGGCTAAGGTATATGGATAAAGTTTCAAGGCCTGTTATTCAAAATCTTGCGGAGGATAAACTTAAAGAAACCATGTCGGTAGTGTTATCGAAACGCATCGATAATAGTGAGAATCGCTCCAAAGTAACTTATCTGGAGGCATTTGCTCGGACTTTAAGTGGTATTGCACCCTGGTTAAATGGAGATGGCGGCACAAACGAAGAAATTGCTTTGCGCAACCAATACCGGAGCTGGTCGTTAAAGGCGATAGCCAATGCAGTTAATCCGCAAGCAAAAGACTACCTGGAATGGGTTGGAGGTCAGCCCTTGGTCGATGCTTCTTTTTTTGCATTGGCACTTGTGCGCAGCCCATGGCTATGGA
>DATBXH010000744.1:0-5768 GCA_036514375.1 Bacteroidales bacterium
TTACCGGCAGATTAAATTTTTTGGCAAACTCAAAGTCGCGGGTGTCATGCGCAGGAACTGCCATGATGGCGCCTGTACCATAACCGGTAAGCACATAATCGGCCACCCAGATGGGGATTTTTTTGCCATTGACAGGGTTGATGGCATATCGACCTGTAAATACGCCGGTTTTATCTTTGGCCAGATCGGTGCGGTCGAGCTCCGACTTCGTCGCCGCTGCACTAATGTAAGATTTTACAGCACTTGTCTGATCGGGTGTGGTAATGATATCCGTCATGGCATGTTCAGGAGCAATCACCATATAAGTAGCGCCAAACAAAGTATCGGGACGGGTGGTGAAGACCCGCAGCTTCTCATTTAGACCATCAATTTGGAAATCGACTTCGGCACCTGTGGAACGGCCAATCCAGTTTTTCTGCATGTCCTTTACTCCTTCGGGCCAGTCAAGTTTATCAAGACCGGCCAGCAGGCGTTCGGCATAAAAAGGAATACGGAGCATCCATTGTTTCAGATTCTTTCGAACAACAGGGTAACCGCACTTTTCATGGGTTCCGTCTGTCAGTACTTCTTCGTTGGCGCATACGATTTTACAATGTTCGCACCACCAAACCTGGGCGTTATCATAGTAGGCCAGTCGACGGCTATCCACATATTTTCTGATCGCTTCTTTTCCTTCTTTTTTGATTTCTTCGGGAATGGGCAGCTCACTTATAGGTCTTCCCTTCTGAAGCTTATCGTCGAACCATGTATTGTAAAGACGGATAAAGATCCATTGCGTCCATTTAAAGTACCCGGGATCAGTGGTGTTTATTTCGCGGTCCCAGTCGTAACTCAGACCCAGCATTTTGATCTGACGGCGGAAGTTATCGCAGTTGGCATTGGTGGTAACGGCAGGATGCGTGCCGGTTTGGATAGCATATTGTTCCGCCGGAAGTCCGAATGCGTCCCACCCCATAGGGTGCAACACATTAAAGCCTTTCATGCGTTTGTACCGACTTACAATATCCGTTGCCGTATAGCCTTCGGGATGCCCCACGTGCAAACCTGCACCGGAAGGATAAGGAAACATGTCGAGCACATAGTATTTTGGTTTCGATGGATCGAACGAGGTTTTAAAAGTTTTGTTTTCTTCCCAGTATTGCTGCCATTTCTTTTCGATTTCCGAAAAATTGTATTCCATAATCATAGTTTAAATATCAGAGCTTCGATCCAAACCAGCGCTTTTAAAATGTTTTGGCTGTTAATTGGATAAGCATAAATGAAACAAGAGCACAAAAGTAAGAAAAGTGTATAAAAATCTAGTGTAAAGAATGAAAAAGGTGCGGAGCAGGGTGAGATTGAGGTGTGAGGGTGGGTGTGATGGAAGTGTGAGTGTGAAAGGATAGGCTTGCTAGCGCCTTAAGAAGGGTAAATTCCTAAATAAAGGCAAAATTACTCATATATCACTTTTCTAACCCCCAACCCCTTAAGAAGTGGCTATAAAAGTTTCGCGTTTATTATGGTTTTTGTATTAAATGTTAATTTCTCAAGAGAAGACGAAGACTTTAAGTTGTTGAGAACCAGTTGTAGCCCCTTCTTAAGAGTAATTGCCAATTTAATGGCAGGAATTCTTATATCCTATGGTTTTAACCCCAACCCCTTAAGAAGGGGCTATAACAGATCCATATACACTAAAATTCTTGACATAAATGTTTATTCTTAAAGAAAATATATTTAGGAAATGAGGGGCCTAATATGTTAGAAACCAGTTATTGCCCCTTCTTAAGGGGTTGGGGTTAAATCAAAGAATTTAAAATAATCTCTTCCAATGATACAAAACTTTAAAATCATTGTTTTATAAACATTAATCTGACGACTAAGCCTTAAAAAGGGGCTATAACAGAGCAGTGAAAACTTGATGTTTACTGGTTACTTTTAAAATGTCCTTTTATCTTCTTTATTACATCAGTCAAATGATTTAATACTTCCTTATTTTCAAAACGCAGAACTCTGATATTCATCTTGCTCAAATGATTATCTCTGTCCGAATCCTTTTCGATACCTTCGGAGGTAAAGTGATGCTGCCCATCCAGCTCAATGATAAGTCTTTCGGAAGCACAATAAAAATCAGCAATATAGTTACCAATACTATGTTGGCGTCTAAATTTACGCCCCTCCACCTTTTTATCCTTTAACACCATCCATAACACAAGCTCTGCCTCTGTCAAATTCTTCCTCAAATGATTACGTGTATCTTTCAAATATGCCAGATTATTTAACTTGGTGGTCATAAAGTTTTATTTCAAATTTAACCATTTATTGAAATTTCTAAAAAAATGCTGGTTATAGATTGGAATGACTATAATTTTTTATTATTTGATCATGTCTTTATAATATTTATCAGAGAGGATTTTCTCGAATATGCTATGGCCACTTTTATAAAGTAATTGCCTATTTAATGGCGTGAATTCTCATATCCTAGGATTTTAACCCCAACCCCTTAAAAAAGGGGCTATAACGGAATATATACATTAAGGTTTTTGACATAACTGTTAATTCTAAAAGAAAATATTTTTAGAAATAAAGTCTCTAATTTGCTAGAAACCAGTTATAGCCCCTTTTTAAGGGTAATTTCCTATTTAATGGCAAAATTTCTTAGTTATCACTTTTCTAACCCCAACCCCTTAAGAAGGGGCTATAACAGAACCATATACACTAAAATTCTTGACATAAATGTTTATTCTTAAAGAAAATGTATTTAGGAAAAGGGGGGCCTAATATGTTAGAAACCAGTTATAGCCCCTTCTTAAGGGGTTGGGGTTGAAACTATAGGATATAAGAATTCTTGCCATTAGATAGGTAATTACTCTTCTTAAGGGGTTGGGGTTGTAACTGTAATATATGCGAAACCTGTCATTAGCTATGAAATTGCTCTTCTTAAGCCCCACCTGTTCGGGCAGCGATTGCAATTAACCCTTGTAATAAAAATTAATTCTCCCCACCGCAATCCATGTAACACTACGGCGCCACGATAGCACTGATGACTTTGCTCCAGGGGCCCGGTTTGCCACGGGTATTCACCCACCGTAACATATAATAGACCATTTTCCCTGCGTCAGGCATTTTAAAGGTAAGGAGGTAGGGCGATTTGGTTTCGGTGGCCAGGAACGTATATTCGGAATCACTTTCCCCGGCTTCCCCCATCCGGTAATATATTTCGCATCCGTGCACACCCTCAGGCTTGCCTTTCCCGCCCAATCCATCCGTGAAATAGATCAGGTGCTGACGTCGGATCGAGAAATCGATATTACCAATAGGCGACGTGGTAGGTTCCGGTACGGCCGTGTGTGTTGTTTTCCGTACGGTAAGTCCCATCCGTTCCCTCTCACTGTCCTCTATACTGTTGTTGCGGGCCAGCCACTCGAAGATGAAACCTCGTAAGCTCTTTTCGTATTCCCGGCGCGACTCATTCTTGGCTACCACATCGGCACTCGTTCTGTTATTATGATTACTGGCTTTAAGATAAACCCCGTCCCAAACGGTCTGTATGTTTTTCAGAGCCGACAACGGACCTTCCGGAATATTCCAGTCGGTGCTCCGGTCTTCCACAATTTTCAGAAGGTTAGTCTGCCAGACGTCGAAGTTAACGTCCGCGCGCGGGATGTAATCGTGATTTTTCATGGCAATAGAGGGGAAAAAATATGATAGTGGGTAAATATGTCAGATGTTCATCCATTGCATCGTTTTATTTAGGGCAAGGCTTTGGTTTAAACAGAAGTAAAGGTAGTGAAACACAGCGAACTTTGGAAACAAGTACCGGATATTTAAGAACATGTTTTTGAAGTCCGGAAACTTGTTCCTAAACTATTAGAACTTGTACCGAGAATTCGGGAACTTGTACTGGAACTTTCGGGGAATGTTCCGAGAGTTTGGGGGAATGTTCCCGAACTTTCGGGGGATGTTCTCAAAGGTTCGGGGAATGTTCCTAAACTTCGGGGGAATGTTCCTGAAGTCTGGGGGAGTGTTCCGAAAGTTCCGGGGAAAGTTCTTAAAGTTTGGGGGATTGTTCCGAAACTTTGGGGGAATGTTCCTGAACTCCGGGAACAAGTACCGGAACTTTTTGATGATAAGCAGGAAAAATCAACCAGTAAGTTGCAAAGACTGCCGGCTTCGTTTGAAGTTCCATCTTGTAACATTACGCACCGAACTTGTTATGATCCAGAGGTGCCTGGATAAGATGATATTTTTGAGATTTCTCTTAAGACATGCGGAGTGCCTCGGTTGTTCTTACTTTAAAGGTTTTTCTCATGGCGGTTTTTGGGTATTGCCTGAAAAAATCAGGGTAAACGCATTTAGAATTGCGTCATAATAAGGTAATAAGGGATGTTAGCCTTATTGCGTTATTCTACGAAGGTCACTCTAAAAAATAAGGTTAATCTTTAAACCCTAGTAGTCCTGATAACTACGTTAATCTACCCTTATTACTTTATTTTTGGCATACATGATTTAAACTTTACAAGTTTCTAAATGCGCTTGCCCTTCCCGAAAAAATAAATACAGAGGATTATTTTAAACAGAATTTTATACTTTTGCCTAAGTTTTTTGGCCCCGTAGTTCAATGGATAGAATATCAGATTCCGGTTCTGCAGGTTGTGGGTTCGAGTCCCGCCGGGGTCACATTTTTTAAACGAAACCCTTTCAAATACTTAGTTTGGAAGGGTTTGTTTGTTTTATAAACCTAGTTTTTGGATGTTACACTATTCTTAAAAGAGTAAGTCATCAGAAAAAGGTTGTTGATAAATGTTCTGAGATTTGCTAATTGTTGGCTCTCCATTAACAGAGATTTCATTAATATCAAATGGTAATGAAATTTGGTTAAATTATGGCATAAACGCTAACTTTCAACAGTTAAAATTAATCCAGCAAAATTTATCTTCAGATAATCTTCAGAATTACAATCAAGTAATACTCTACTATCACCGTAAGTCATTCCCAAAAAACGTACCTGGACTATGCCAAGAATAGGAGACCCAGCTTCACAACGAAAATTCCTTGGAATATTCAAGTTGATTGTTGGAACTTGCATTGGCATGGGTCCGGGTAATCCTATTGATCCTTCATTTAATCCAGGAGTATTAGTCCCTTCACTAAAAAATACATAATCATTTGATATATATAATGGGAAACCTCCTTGGGCTAAAGTCAATTTTGCCTCTCCATTAAGGTATGCCGAACTATAACTAAAACAATGATGAATTGATTCAAGATAATAGGCACCATTCAAATGAGTTTCAGCTGTACCACCTATTAATCCTGCAGGGGGATTATCCCAAAAAAAATACGCTCTAAAACCCGCCCAAAACATTGATTCATATCCAGATATATCCCATTGAAACCGCACAAGGTTTTGACATAACCCAGGTTGGCTGATATTAGCTTGAGGCAAAACATAATCAGAAGTATCAATTCGAAACTGCTCAATATATTCAGCTTTAAGTCCACAATATGTATGAACTGGATTACTGACGTTATCTTTATAGTTTTTCTTCCGATAATCCAATAAAGCCTTAACCCTCTCATCACAAGCTTTACCTGGACCTTTTAAGTCTACTAATAAATTTTTATATTGCTCCTTGCTTAATTTTATTAAGCTATCCCTCTCTTTTATTTCCAGCTCTTCAATTTGTTTTTTATCAAGTTTTAATGATTGAAGAAATTTTTCATAATAAGGTTGCCTAAATCTATTCGCAATCTCTAACCTTTTTCTTTGATTTTCAAATGATTGTTTT
>DATBXH010000745.1:0-8190 GCA_036514375.1 Bacteroidales bacterium
CTTTGATTTTTTGCATTCCGATGTACTACCCGAACTATTAATGGGAGAGAAACCCAATAGGACTATTAAATTGTGGAGCGCAGGCTGTTCGAGTGGTGAGGAACCTTATACGCTTGCTATCTCTTTGAGCGAATTTGCAGCTTTCAATCCTGGTTTTGCGTTTGATTTTAGCATTTTTGCGACTGACATTTCAACAAGGATGCTTCACACTGCGGTTGAGGCAATTTATAAGGAACAACGTGTTGAAATGCTCCCAATCAACTTAAAGAAAAAATATCTCCTTCGAAGTAAGGATCGCTCCAATCCTACTGTTCGTATCATACCTGATCTTCGGCGAAGAATAATATTTAGCCGTCTGAATTTTATGGATAGTCATTATAATGTGCCTGATAATTTTGATATTGTATTCTGTCGTAACGTTTTGATATATTTTGATAGAGAAACCCAGGAAAAAGTCATCAATAAGCTGTGCTTAAAGTTAAAGCCTAATGGGTTTTTCTTCTTGGGGCATTCCGAGTCCATTACAAATTTTGATGTCCCCCTGCGACAGTTAAAACCCACAATTTTCAGAAAAATTGGGTGATTGAACCACTTGGAAACCACTGGAAATTTTAGTAAATTCAGCTAAAATTCCCTGAAAATAGACAAATTGAAATTAGCATTTTGATTAACAACATCACAAAACAAGACCATGAGTAAGTTTACAGACGAAGAATTAATTGAAGAACTTCGGAACCGGTTTCGTATGAACAGAGAAGGCTTGGAAGAACTTCAGGAATTAAACCGCGAATTAAGGGTAGTGAATAAGAAACTGGAGGAATCTGAAGCCTTAAAAAGTCACTTTATTTCCAATATTACCAATGAGATTATAAATCCGTTTACATCAATTCTTGGCTTGGCAAAACACATTCTTTCTGTAAAGAAAGAAGACTGGAAAACAGTAATCTCAATGGTTGCTTTGATCCATTCGGAAGCGTTCAATCTCGATTTTCAGCTTCGGAATATTTTTGTTGCTGCAAAAATAGAAGCAGGCGAAATTTATCCTGAAATCCTGAATGTTGATATAAAAACATTAACATTCAATGTAATCGAATCATTCCGATTTGAGGCTAAGAAAAAAGGAGTGGAATTAAATTATATTTTTGATATAAAACCCCAGGTAGGAAAGATATTTTATTTTAAAACAGACCCCGAAAAACTAAAACTTATCCTCTCAAACCTCCTTAGCAATGCCATAAAATTCAGCTTCGAGAAACAGCAGATTGACATTAAAGTTTGGATTGTAGATTCCATGCTAAAGATTTCAGTCGTTGATTATGGTACAGGTATTTCCGAAGAGAACCAGAAAAAAATATTTGACCGGTTCAAACGACTCGATTCTGGTATTAATTCCATAAATCGAGGGCATGGTCTGGGTCTCTCAATCAACAAAGCTATTCTCGATCTTCTGAAAGGCGATGTTGAAATTAAAAGCGAAATAGGTAAGGGAAGCCAGTTCACCATTGCTATACCAGAAGCAAAGTCAGACATTGCAGGCTTTTCGACAGATGGAAATGAATTTTTGTTCGACGAAGAAGAAATATTTTAAGTAAGGGGAATGGAGAATCTGCCGGTTCATTTTTTATATCCTGCTGAGTTATATGTCAGCAAGGCACCATATCAAATTAACACAATTTTAGGATCGTGTGTTGCCGTTTGTTTATTTGATCCGATACTGAATATTGGCGGAATGAACCATTTCATGCTACCCTATTGGAACGGTCAGGGACTGGCCTCTCCTAAATACGGAAACATAGCAAACGAAAAGCTTCTTGACAAGATGCTATCACTTGGATGTAATAAAAATAACCTGAAAGCCAAGATATTTGGTGGCGGAGAAGTAATTGAAACTCAAATAGTGCAATTCCATATTGGAACAAGAAATATAGAAGTGGCAAAATTATTTCTTGAAGAGAAAAAAATTCCTATTATTAGCTCCAGTACAGGAGGGAAACTTGGCCGAAAGATAGAATTCCTGACATCTACCGGAGAAGTCAGACAAAAATATGTCCAAAAAACACTGTAGATTTGTTATAAAATAAATTATTGTTGGAAGTTAATTATCTGGGGGTATGACCAAGAAGATCAAAGTGTTGATAGTGGATGATTCAGCAGTAGTCAGACAAACGTTACAAACCATACTTAATTCTGATCACGAAATTGAAGTGATCGGTACCGCTACCGATCCTTTTTTTGCAGCCAAAAAAATTTCACAGGAAGTTCCCGATGTCATTACATTAGATGTTGAAATGCCAAGGATGGACGGATTGACATTTCTCAAAAAAATTATGTCCCAGCATCCGATCCCTGTCGTTATCATTTCAAGCTTAACTGCCAAAGGTACGGAAACTGCTCTTAAAGCCCTTGAGTATGGAGCTGTAGAGGTAATTGCAAAACCCCAGATGGACACCAAAAAGTTCATTGAGGAATCCAAAATACGTTTGTGTGATGCTGTTAAAGCCGCCGCATTAGCTAAAATCAAAAGAAAAGCTGCCCCCCAGGAATTTCAGGTGCAACCCAAATATTCGGCAGATGCTATTCTTGCCAAAGCTGTTCCTTCCGACTCCAGTATGTTACGTACAACAGAACTAGTGGTAGCAGTGGGAGCATCAACCGGTGGAACAGATGCTTTGCGCATTTTCCTTGAAACCATGCCGCCCGATTCTCCAGGCATTGTTATTGTTCAGCATATGCCTGAAAACTTCACAAAATCGTTTGCCAATAGGTTAAACGAGTTATGTCAGATTACTGTAAAAGAAGCAGAAAACGGCGATACTGTAATCAGAGGACGTGCATTGATAGCTCCGGGAAACCATCATATGCTGCTTAAACGAAGCGGTGCCAAATATTTTGTCGAAATAAAGGACGGTCCGTTGGTAAATCGTCACCGCCCCTCAGTGGATGTGCTTTTCAGATCAACTGCCCGTTTCGCCGGAAGAAATGCCATTGGTATTATCATGACAGGAATGGGAGATGACGGTGCCCGTGGATTACTTGAAATGAAAGAAGCAGGCGCTCGCACTATTGCTCAAGATGAAAAATCGTGTGTAGTTTTTGGTATGCCAAACGAAGCTATAAAACTGGGTGCGGCAGAAAAAATTATGCCTCTTGACCAAATTGGAGGGATGACTCTTTCATTGGCCAAACAATTTTCTTCTTTCTGAAATTAATATCTTTTTGGGATAAATTGAGGAAATGCATGGTGCCGGTTGAGATATTTAAGAAAATGTATTAAATTGGCACTACTCTATCTTCCTGAAAGAAACGAATTATATGAATAAACTAGATTCTGAAAACCTATCCAAATACCTGTCTGCCCTGGGCCTGATTATTGGCCTGATTCTTCTGTTTATTAGCTTTTTATGGGGACTTATCCATCTCGAACTACCTTTTAGTTTGAAAGGCCTCGGTGTTTTACATTCGCAATATCCCATGACTTGGGTGTTCGATTTTATCCCTATCTTGTTTGTTGGCGTGGGCTATTATATCGGACAACATTACGGAAAATTTATTGAGGATACTGAACTGCTGCTAAAAAAAGAAGTACGTAAATCACACAAGGTACTGGAATTCACAAACAATCTTATAAATGATAAATTAGATGCCGCATACGAATTCTCGGATGAAAGTGATAAACTTGGAAAGTCTTTAATTGATCTGCGTGACAATCTAAAAAATAATAAGTTAATTGAAATAAAACGCAGAAAAGAAGATGAACAACGCAATTGGATTGCTGAAGGACTCGCCCGGTTTAGTGAAATTCTGCGTCAAAACAACGATAATATTAACGATCTTTCATATAGCATAGTAAATAACCTGGTGAAGTATCTGCAAGCCAATCAGGGCGGTTTCTTTCTGTTGCATGATGATAACGCCCGGAAATATTTTGAAATGACTGCCTGCTATGCTTATGACAGAAAGAAATTTGCGAACAGACAAATCGAATGGGGTGATGGGTTGATCGGTACATGTGCCATCGAAAAGAAAACAATTTATATGGTTGATATCCCTGATGATTATGTGCTTATAACATCAGGTCTCGGAAAAGCGAATCCCAGCAGCTTAATTATTGTTCCTTTAATTATAAACAACGAAATACATGGTGTCCTGGAGCTCGCGTCGTTCAAGAAGTTTGAAAAACATGAGATCGAATTTGTAGAAAAAGTTGCTGAAAGTATTGCTTCAACTATATCCACGGTCAAGATTAATCTCAGAACAGCCCAACTGTTGCGCGAATCACAGGAACAAGGTGAAGTTCTTGCAGCACAGGAAGAACAGATGAGGCAGAACATGGAAGAATTGCAGGCCACGCAGGAGGAAGCAGCTCGTCAAAACGAAAAGTTTATCACATTTGCCAATTCAGTAAACCATACACTTATCCGGGCCGAATTTTTACCGGATGGTACCTTAATTTATGCCAACAATAAATTTGTTCAAAAACTGGGATATACAGATAACATGGACGTCGATGGAAAACACATCTCCATGTTCATCAATAAGAAAGATGTCGAGTGGTTTGAGAGCATTTGGGATGGTCTAAACCATGGTTCCGAACATTTTGAAGGTGATGTAAAGCTTCAAACAAAGCAAAACAAGGATCTTTGGACAATGGCTACATTTACCTGTGTTAAAAAGAACAGTATCGTAGAGCGCATCTTGTTTCTTGCTATCGACACTACTGACCAGAAAAAACAAAGCCTCGATTTCGAAGCCCAGATTGATGCATTAAACAAATCGAGTTTAAAAGCTGAATTTAGCCCTGAAGGTGATACACTTGACTGCAACGAGCGATTTTTCACGACCATGGAGTTTTCTCAGGATGAAATATCGAATAAAACTATTTTCGATTTTCTTCCCCGTGAAGAACTCAATACTTTCCGCGATATTTGGGAAAATTTAATATCAGGACATCCGTTCCAGGGCCAGTTAAAACATATTACCAAGACAGGTGACGAAAAATGGTTTCGCGTTACACTAAGCTCGGTAAACGATATGTATGGAGAGGTTAATAAAGTGATTTATATTGCAAATGAGATCACAAAAGAAAAGTTAATGGAAATTGAATCGCAGCGACAAACAGAACAACTTCGAATTCAAGAGGAGAAACTCAGACAGGCCGGAGCCGACCTTAGCCGGAAACTTGAAAAGGCTAAAGCCGAGATGGAACAACAATACAAAGAAGTTGAAAAAGTCAAGGTAAGAAATGAGAGAACTTTGGAAGGAGCTCTCGATGCAATTGTTACTGTTAACCAGGAAGGAAGAATTGAATTCTTTAACAAAGCTGCCGAACATCTTTGGGGGTTGACCCGTAAGGAAGTTTTAGGAATGAACATCAAAATTCTTTTCTCCGAAGACAATATTAAAGAAGATGAATTTATATCAAAGCTTGTGACACCCGGCAATGATAAAATTATAGGACAGCGTAAAGAAGTTAAAATAACAAACAGCGAAGGAACTGACTCCCCGGTATTGATGCTATTGTCTGAAGCTAAAGTAGATGACGAAAATACCTATACAGCGTTTATTCAAAATATTGAGGTGGAATTGTTCTAATTTGACTCACAAAATCTTGAATTATACTAGATAAATAATTACATTTGTTAGTATTCGATATTGATTTGAGTATTAACTTTCAATGCATTTATCTGATGGAGCAGCTAGTTAACGATGATAATCAACAGCGTATTCGGGATCTAGAATCAGAAATTAAAAGACTGGAGAGAGAACTTCAAAAAACACGTGAAAAGGCTCAAATTTCTGAAAGGCTAAAATCTACCTTATTGTCCAATATGTCTCATGCCGTTCGTACTCCAATGAATGCTATTATTGGATTCTCAGAATTAATTGGCATGGAAGGAGTTTCCTCATCCAAAAAGCAGGAATTTACCAGGATTATTAATGAAAAAGGTCATCAATTACTTACCCTTATTGATGATATTATTGAAATATCAAAAATTGAATCCGGGAAACTTGAATTAAGTTATACCCAGGTTAATATCGACGAATTCCTGAATGAGATTTTCTCCGCAACCCTTCAAAAAAAAATAAAGATGGGAAAAGATCAGGTGGAGCTTGTACTTGAAAAGAATTCAATGGAAGAATTCGAGATCATCCAAACCGATCCGGGAAGGCTTCAGCAGATCATTAATAATATACTTTCGTTTTCCATAGGTAATACAACCAAAGGGACAATCCGTTTTGGCTATAGAATTAAAGATGCGAGGAACATTGAGTTCTTTATTTCCGATACAGGCGTTGGGTTAAACAAGGATGATCAGAAACTTATATTTGATTATTTCTGGGAATTCGAAGATGTATCGCACCAACGCATAGCCGACAGCGGACTAGGCCTTTCCATTGCCAAAAGTTTGTTGGAAATGTTGGGCGGAAAGATCAGTATTGAATCGGAGCTTAATAAAGGCAATGAGTTTATTTTCTCTCTCCCTATTGAGAAACCCGGAAAAGCCAGCCGTATTGGTCAAACAACTACCCGGGAAAGAGTATCTGACGGGGGAAAAGCAGAACATGTTTGGAAAGATAAGGTAATCCTGGTGGTTGAAGATGACCTGGTCAATTATCAATTCATCGAGGCATTGCTTGAAAAAACACAGGTTCAGCTGATACATGCGGAAGACGGTAATCAGGCGTTGGAACTTTGCAAAACCATAAGCAAAATCGACTTGATTCTTATGGATATAAAGCTCCCTGATAAAAACGGTTACCAGATAACCCGCGAAATTAAGGCAATACGTAATGATGTTCCGATTGTAGCACAAACAGCATTCGCCATCAACGAAGTTAAAGACAAATGCATTAACTCCGGCTGTGAAGATGTTATTTCAAAGCCTGTTGAAATTGAACTCTTTTTAACAATCGTTGATAAATTTTTGTCGCGCGATTGAAGATTGTCAGATCTCTTTTTCGATCAATTACCTTTGATCCAGTTTACAACTTCGTCTGAACCCGGGAGTGTTTTTGAATATATCACATTAACCAAATTCCCGTGTTCATCGATCAGGTATTTCTGAAAATTCCACTTCACTTCCGAATCCATTTTGCCATTCAAATCCTTCCTGGTTAACCATTGATAAATGGGATCCATATCATTGCCCTTCACCGAAATTTTCGACATCATTGGAAAAGTAACGCCATAATTCAATTGACAAAAGCTTTTGATTTCTGAATCCGAACCAGGCTCCTGGTTAGCAAAATTATTGGCAGGAAATCCGACAATTACAAATTTGTTTCCCCCATATGTTTTATATAATTCTTCCAGGTCCTTATACTGTGGTGTATAGCCACATTTCGAAGCGGTATTCACAATCATCACTTTTTTACCCTTCAGCGAGGCCATATCAAATTCCTTACCATCAATGGTTTTTGTTTTGTAATCGTATAGACTTTTCATTTTAGCTCCATTTTGCACTGACTGACTGTAAGCATGTACGCTTAAAAATGCCAGCATCAATAATATGATTTTTCTCATGGTTTGCAGATTTGGTTTCATCTGAAACAAGTTTTTAAATACATTTGTTTACACAATTAATTCCAAAAATTATGGACGCTAACGAAATTGTATTAAAGACTTTAAAAGAAGCGAATGCTCCAATGAAGGCAGGAGATATTGCCCAAAAATCGGGGATTGATAAAAAAGAGGTTGACAAGGCCATTAAAAAGCTTACAGCTGAAAGCAAAATCACTTCTCCGCAGCGCTGTTTCTATGCTGTTAAAAATTAACTGTAGAACAAAAGTTCTCTGACATTCGATATAGACCTTCCTTGTTTTGAAAGCTTGGGAGGTTTTTTATTATTTACGATTTTGGCGTGGCTCATAATTTTACCATGATGTTTATAACAATATGACTTATTAACTGTTAAGAAGAAGCTAACACCGCATTGAAAAACTTAAATCTGCAACATATGAAAAGAAAAAAAATTATGTATTTAATGGCATTTGGACTCTTACTGATGAGCTGTACCGGTAACAAAAAACCGGTTGGGATTGACCCTGCGAACCTTGATACTAATGTAAAACCCGGGGATAATTTTTATCAATATGCAAATGGCGGTTGGTTGAAAAACAACCCGATGCCCTCGGAATATAGCCGTTACGGATCGTTCGACAAGCTCCAGGAAGATAATGACAAGATGG
>DATBXH010000746.1:0-3699 GCA_036514375.1 Bacteroidales bacterium
GAAAAGGACGAGCTTGAAAAAGAGATTGAATCCAAAAAGAACATCCGGTATTATGCAGGAATGCTTGGCGACATCCTGGAATCCTTTGGCATCGCAAAAGAAAAGATCAGGACACCCCTTGCCGGGCTAATGGGCATCACCGATGACCAGAAGCGCAAAGAAGAATCGGTTGATTTTGTCGATAACTCCGGTCTGGACAAAGGTGTATCTCCGGAAGAAGAAAAACGAAATGAGATCATAAGTCTTATTTCCGAATATCTCAGAACTACGAGTAACCAGACGCTTGCCAATGTTTTTTCCATCTTTTCGGAGATCGAAAAGGACGAAAATGTGGCTGATACGCTCATGAAGTATTTAAACACTTTAAAAAACTAAGACCATGCAGACATTTAAGAAAAACATAAAAATTGATGCTGAATCCGATCAGCAAGCCGATGAAATTGTGGTTGCCATGATCGAAATGATGAAGATTATCCGAAAGGAGACATCAACCCAGGATTTTCTGAAGCTTGCCAAAGCACTTCAGAAGAGACCATCACTGGTTCGTACAGCACAAATCATGGCAGGTAATGGAAACTGAAAATAAAAAGGAAAACATCCTCGATCATCCCAAAAGAATTCTCGTCGGAGGCGCAGTGCTGGGTGTTGGCGGTTTTGTACTTTACAAGATCGTCAAAAAAATGATTGATGATTCCAAGAAGAAAGGTACGGAAAGACTTGCTGATGACAGTGCCGAAGTTCGACAGGCTATGGCTTTTCGTTCTGCCATGAACCCTTCCGGTATCTCCTGGATGAAGTCATTCGATACAACAAATGTGACAGCTGTATTCGATACTGCCAAACAGGTTAAAAAACTGGATGATGTTATCTCAGCCTACAGCGATCTTTATAAAGATGATTTGATGATCGATTTGCAAAACGAGCTTAGTGCATCGGATTATCAGAAGATCCTGACGTTGATGTCTTCCAATCCTCAGAAGTCAGGAGGAACAGCTCCCGTAAAATTTGCAGCCAAAGATCAGTTGGTGGTCGCCAAAAAAGCCGTTAACCTTCGTTCCTCGCCCGATGCAACAAATACCATTTTATCCAAGCTGAAGGTTAAAAGCAACGTTATACGTTTGTCGAAAGCAGGAGAATTCATTGGTTATGCTACAGGCAAACAGGCTTTCGATGAAAAGAACAACGTGAAATTTATTGAGGTTGGCTACCTCATTAAAAAAGAAAATCTTCCAGCTTCCCTAAAATCACAGGCAGGAAAAAAATATGTGTTTTGGGTTTCTTCCAGCAGTGAGTTTATTGACATTTTCCCTTACTACAAAAACATGTGGGCGCAATATCCCTCTACACAAAATGAAAGTGCTTACAAAAAGCCTTTGGACTTTTATGGAGGTGTTGCCGGTCTTATCCAAAAACCCGTGGTCACCGTCCGCTCCACACAAGTATTAAACGAAGGATTAAAAAATCCACTGCCTGTCCGTTCTGCTACGCTTCTTGGAGAATATATCCTGACCCTTAACACAGGAAAGGGTAGCTATGTAAAATTCCGCACTGTAGACAATTCGCTTCGCTGGGTAAAAGCCAATGATGCTGCCATTCGGGGCTAACTTATAATCTTAAAACCGTTTAATCATGATTCTACTCGATAAATTTAAGCTTAACAAAGGTGAAAAACTACCGGATGTTGAGCGCAGGATTCAGCAGGTATGTACCCTTTTGGGAATTAAACCGGCATGGTTGATGATGGTGATGTGGAGTGAAAGCCGCCTGGATGCCCAGTCTGTGAATAAACAACCAGGTGATAGCGATAATCCTCAGATAAGGACTGCTAACCGGGCAACCGGATTAATCCAGATTATGCCCGATACGGCACTGAACCTGGGAACAACTACCAAAGCTCTTTACTTTATGAACGCTATTGACCAGTTAGGTTATGTATACAAGTACTTCAAACCCTGGACTGGAAAAATCAAAAGTTATTTCGATTTATACCTGGTAACTTTCTTTCCGGACGCTGTCGGCAAACCCGATGATTACATCCTCCAAACCAAAAAACTTTCTGCTTCAACCATAGCAAAACAAAATCCTTTCTTCGATGTGAACAAGGACGGAAAACTTACTGTGGGCGAGATAAAGCGCAGAATGTACGAATCAATCCCCAAAGCGATTGTGACCGAGGTGGTCTCTGAATTAGAAAAAAAAAGTTTGAGCTAGGAATTGGGGGCTTCATCCTCCTGGGTATGGGAGCCTGGTATTTGTATAACAAACTAAAAAATAGAAAGAAAATGAAAAGAAAATGAAAAGAAAATGAAAAGATCAAAACGATACATCATATCAGTTTTTGCCGGTTTTATACTATCGACCCTGGCATTACTCTCCGTGCTTAAAGGAATGAAAGGAGTAGCCTCTGTCTGTGTAGGAGGTATTATGACTATTCTTAGCACCTATATCTGGGGTGAAACCAAACGTCCATCTAATACTACACAGCCATGAAAGAAAAAGCATTGTCCGGTATCCTTTTCTTTTTCATTTGCTTTGTCGGCTTTGAGTATGCTAAAATGTATTACTCCGAAAAGCAGGAACGGGAAAGAATTACCGAGAGTTTTAAAGCATCGGAGCAAAAGCTTACCTATTACCGGACACAAAATGGGCAGTTGGCTGCAAAAAACCAAACGCTCCAGCTTCGGTATAATGAAGTAGAACAAATCTACCCAAAAGTATTGGATGAAATCCGCAACCTGGACATTAAGCCAAAGCATGTAACCCAATACTCGGAAACGGTAGTAAAGCAGGAAAAGGAAATCGTTACCAAGCTCAGGGATAGTCTTATCTGTGATACCATTCATACCAGGATTTTCAATTACCAGGATAGTTTTTATACCGTCAATGGGATTGCCATCGGGGACTCTCAAAAAGTAAATATTTCTTCAGTAGACAGCCTAATTCAGGTAGTCTATAAAGGTAAACGGGTTCATCCCTGGTTATGGTTTTTCTCACGTCGAAAACTGGAACAAGCCATTACCACAAAGAATCCCAATAGCACTATTATGTATAACAGAACAATTCAAATCGTAAAAAAATGAAAAAGACCAAAACTCGGAAGGCCAAGACCAGAAAGACAAAGTCAACTGGAGCTCATAAGTCAACTCGTAAAAGAACTGGTACTCGCAAGAAAGGGACAACCCGTAAAGCAAGTACCAGGAAGAAGTCCACCACTAGCAAGGCAAAGATTAAACGCACGATTGCCAGTATAAAATCCAATGTCAGAGCCCTGGAAAAGGAAGTAGGTAAATAATTTCTTATGGCTGGCAATAACCAATATCAGCTTAATAAAGAGATAGAATCCTTTATTAAAGACAAGGATAGCCGGAACGAAAGCTATTCCCAGACTGATATTGATTTTATCCAGAAGTACGAAGGATCAGGTGGTCAGGGCAGCAAAGGTGCGACCGGTGAAGGGGTTTTGTATGAGTTTTTTACCCCCGGTTATGTGGTTAAACTCATGTGGGAACTGGCTTTTCGTTATGGCTTTGATAAATCGGGGACAGTACTTGAACCAAGCATTGCCACAGGAAGGTTGATAGAACCGGCACCGGATAAAACCAAATGTGTGGGTTTTGAAATCAACCCGGTATCGGCACGTATCGCAGAAATAAGTTACCCCGGCGCAACCATTCACCGGGGATATTTCGAAACAGCCTT
>DATBXH010000747.1:0-7913 GCA_036514375.1 Bacteroidales bacterium
CGACAGTACCATAAAAATATTCCAGTTTCCTGCCAATATGATTCCCAGGATTGACGGGAATGCCGACGACTGGAATATGGTGCCCAAAGACTACATCATTGGTAGCGACCAATTAGTAGAAGATTTTGGAAAAATTGCCAAACTCGACACCAACGACCTGAATGTAAAAATGCGGGTCGGATGGGTAAAAGGTCTCAACAGGCTTTACTTCCTCTATGAAGCATATGATAATTACTGGGATTTTTCGCGGACTGATCTTCACCATGACATCCTTGAACTGGTGGTAGACGGTGATTTTTCGGGCGGCCCATTCATTGACCGTTTCCATCCAAATAAGTCCAGGATAGATCCCTGGGATGCCTACTTTACGTTCCACGGAGTTCAGGCACAGAACTACCATATCTTTACACCTGCCGAGGGGCAGGATTGGTGCCTGGCATGGGGTTGCCAACCCTGGATTAAGGAAATGCCCTATGCCAATGCAGCTTATTCTTATAATTTCAGGCCAGGCGAATCAGGAAAACTCACATTGGAATTCTGGATAACGCCGTTTGATTATGCGGGACCGGAAGGACCTTCGCGTGCCGTGGAATCAGTACTGAAAGAAAATAAAATTCTTGGCCTCTGCTGGGCAATCATCGATTGGGATGATGTGAATGCCAAGGAAAAACAAGGATTCTGGAATATTTCGAACCACCATACCATGTACGGCAATGCCACTTATTTACGCATGGCAAAGCTTATGCCGCTTGAACCGCAGTTCCGCAAGAAAATTGAGGCCAATTGGTCGTTCAAAGTACTCGATATGAACCGCAGATTGGTGGCCTTCGAGGATGAATCGGTTGGCAAAATTACCTCCTGGAAATGGGATTTTGGCGATAGCACCACATCCACGGAACAACATCCCATCCATCAATATAAAGACGCCGGCTTATACATTGTAACACTTTATATCGAAGGTCCGGAAGGAAAGTCGCGCCGTGCAAAAGTATGGGATGTGGCACTGCGATAAAGTCTCGAAGTTTTAAACCTACATACATCATGATAACTCGCTCAATAATCATTTTTATTATCAGTTTTTTCTTACAGGGTCTCATTTTTGCCCAATCACCGGCTCAGTCTTTCAATATCAAAAATTTTGGAGCTGCAGGGGATGGAAAAACAATGGAATCAGTTGCCATTAACAAGGCCATTGAAGCTGCTGCCGCAGCAGGAGGCGGAACAGTGTATTTCCCGGCAGGTAATTACCTGAGTCTCTCTATCCGCCTAAAAAGCAATATCAATCTGTATTTTGATCAGGGAGCAAAGCTCATAGCTGCCGCTCCTTCCAAAGAAACAAGATGGTATGACGAACCGGAACCGAACTTTTGGGGTGATTCCATGCGATACCAGGATTTCGGTCACAGTCACTGGCACAACAGCCTTATCTGGGGAGAAAACATTGAGAATGTTTCCATCACAGGCCCGGGCCTTATCGATGGCACAAATATCCTGCGTGGTGGTGGCGACAGAAGACGCCCCATGTCAGGCGCCGAAAGAGATAGTGCCAAATATAAGGTCATCAATATGGTTGGCCAGGCGAACAAAGCAATTGCTTTGAAAAACTGCCATAATGTAATCATCCGTGATATTTCCATCCTGAAGGGAGGGCACTTTTCCATTTTGGCTACAGGTGTTGATAATTTTACAATCGATAATCTCAAGATTGACACCAACCGGGATGGCATTGACATTGATTGTTGCAATAATGTAAGGGTATCCAATTGCTCCATCAATGCCCCGTGGGACGACGGGCTGTGCCTTAAAGCCTCCTATGCGTTAGGATACCTGAGACATTGTCAAAATATCACCATAACCAATTGCTATTTAAGTGGGTTCGATCGCGGAACCCTGCTCAACGCGACCTATCAGAAAAAAGACGATAACCTGCATGTACCGGACAGGGGTGGGGTTTTTGGCCGCATTAAGCTGGGAACGGAATCAAACGGCGATTTCAAAAACATTACCATATCCAATTGTGTTTTCGAAAATTCCCGGGGGCTGGCCCTCGAATCGATGGATGGAAGTAATGTGGAAGATATCGCTATTACCAATATCACCATGCGCGACGTGATAAGTTCTCCCATTTTTATAAGACTCGGAAGCAGGATGCGCGGCCCGAAAGAAGCTGAGATCGGACACATCCGCAGAGTTTCCATCAGCAATATAGTTACTTACAAGGCCGACTCCGCTTATTGTTCACTCATCAGCGGTATTCCCGGTCATGACATTGAGGATGTGAAGCTGGACAATATTCGGATATGGTACAACGGAGGCGGCTCCAAAGAGCAGGCAGCTATTTTGGTTCCGGAGAATGAAAAAGCGTATCCTGATCCGCAGATGTTCGGCATAATCCCTGCCTGGGGCTTTTATGTTCGTCACGCAAAGAATATGCAAATGAGCAATATTGAGATTCATTTGCTGAAGGAGGATTTTCGTCCGGCATTTCAGCTCGAGGATGTAACGGGTTTTGATGTGCTTAACCTGAAAGCAGAGAAAACAACGAATGTTCCCTGCTTCGTACTTAAAAATGTGAAGGATTTTAATGTGAGGCAAAGTCCTTCAATAGCTGATACACATGTGGACGAGGCGGATGTAAAAAAACTATAAAATCAAACATTGAAAGAACACGATGCTCAAAACTTAATTTCATCCCTAAATTCCACAATTGGGGGACTGTTAAGTTCTAAACAAAATTAGAACAGGGAGAATAAAACCTTATTTTTATAACTGACCTTAGTAGAAATAACAAAGAAGCAAAATCAACCTTATTAGCTTATTTGGTAAAATTTTAAATAAGCTAATAAGGTCAAATTTACACTTAACTCTTCTCTACTAAGGTTTTCAGAAAAGAATAAGGTTAGACCGTAATTAAAACTTAACAGCCCTGCCCGCTTAGGGTGATTTGGGGTGATAGACTTTTTGGAGCAGACTTATAAATCATTATCTCATTTAAAAATTCATATTATCTGTATCTCATCAATTAATAAATGAAAAAACTTAAGAATTTCAGATATTTACTTTTATTGCTTGTTTTTAAAACAATGCAGGCTTCTTCATCTCCGGCAGACACCATTACCCTAAACTGGCTGGAAAATGTCCCTCTTACAAACAGCGGAGTTAGCTGGGGCGTTCCATGGCCCAAAAACACGGTAAAAAAGGATCAAACCTTTATTCTCGAAAATGCCGACGGAAAAGTTCTTCCCCTTCAAACCTGGACCCTGGCTTATTGGCCGGATGGATCTATCAAATGGAGCGGCTTTGCCACAGTGGCAGGAGTTATGGATAAGGGACCTTTTAAACTCATCAGAGGCAAGTCAACACCCCTGTCCGGATCTGTAAAAGTCAATGAAACAAATGATATGGTCGAAATCAACACAGGTGTGTTAACTTGTTATCTTCCAAAGAAAGGCTCCTTTCTTATTGATTCAATGATTATCGACCATCGGACTGTAGCGAGTAAAGGCCGCCTTATTTGTACACTCGAGGATCGCTCTGACCTTGATAAAGACAGAACGCTCCGGTACGTGGATTTTACCAGTTCCATTAAAAAAGTCACTATCGAACAAAGTGGTCCTGTGCGCGCCGTGGTTAAAATTGAAGGTATGCACAAAGCAAACCTGGGATCACGCGAATGGCTTCCTTTCTATGTGCGGCTTTATTTCTATGCCGGAGAGAAGCAGGTTCGCATGGTTCATTCCATTGTTTTCGACGGCGGTGAGAAGAAAGATTTTATAAGTGGCTTGGGTGTTGCCTTTTCGGTGCCTATGCGGGAAGAGATACAAAATCGCCATGTCCGGTTTTCGGGTGATGGAAACGGATTGTGGTCCGAACCTATTGAACCACTCATAGGGCGTGACAGACGCTACGTGGCTTATCCTGATAGTGGTGACGTTTATAAAGATCAGATTGCCGGAAAACGTGTGCCAAATAAAAAAGATGTGGATAAAATGAGTCAGCATCTTATGGAAACATGGGCTGTATGGAACGACTTTAAACTGGATCAGCCGAACGCAGACGGATTTACTATTGTAAAACGGACGAATGCACAGAGCTGCTGGTTACCAATCGGAGCCGGACATGGAAAACGTTCGTCAGGGTTTGTGTTTGCAGGAGATGTGAGCGGAGGCTTAGCCATTGGAATTAAAAATTTCTGGCAATCCTACCCTGCATCATTAGAAGTAAAACATGCAGCTGCAAAAGAGGCGGAATTAGTAGCCTGGCTTTGGTCGCCGGATGCTCCGGCCATGGATCTGAGACATTACGATACAATAGCCCATGGGTTGGATGAAGTTTATGAAGATGTTCAGCCGGGATTTTCGACTCCCAACGGAGTAGCCCGCACCAGCGAACTCATGTTGTTTCCCAACGATGGAGTTCCAACAAAAATTGAGACCGTAAATGAGGCCAACACCAGCAGTAAACCTCCTCTCCTGGTATGCACGCCGCAATACCTTCATGCAGCGAAGGCTTTTGGTATCTGGAGTCTGCCTGACCCATCCACTCCTTTTAAGAAACAGGTGGAAGACAACCTGAACGGTGCCATCGCCTATTACGAGAAATCAGTAGAACAAAATCACTGGTACGGATTCTGGGACTTTGGTGACGTGATGCACTCCTATGACGATGTTCGTCATGAGTGGCGATACGATCTGGGAGGGATGGCCTGGGATAATTCCGAGCTTGGAACGGATATGTGGCTTTGGTATAGTTTTCTGCGGACAGGCCGGCCGGATATCTTCCGCATGGCCGAAGCCATGACCCGCCACACCAGCGAAGTGGATTGTTATCATCTGGGACGTTTTGCCGGATTAGGATCTCGTCATAACGTGCGGCATTGGGGCTGCGGGGCAAAAGAAGCCCGCATCAGTCAGGCTGCCTATCGTCGTTTCTATTATTATCTTACTACCGACGAACGTATCGGTGATGTGATGCACGAAATGGTCAATGCCGATTACAAAGCTACGGAATATGATCCCATGCGTCTGGCCCAGCCTGAAACCGAAGCCGAGAAAAAATATCCCGGGCGTGTACGTGGAGGACCAGACTGGCTTGCATTTGCAGGAAACTGGATGACCGAATGGGAACGAACAGGAAATACAAAATACCGGGATAAGATACTAACCGGTATGAAATCGATCCTGAACATGCATTATTGGTTCAAAACAGGGCAAAACCTGGTATTTGGTTACGACCCTGTCACCGGGAAATTGTATCAGCTCGACGACGAAGCTGCTGATTATAATCTTGCCACAATTATGGGCGGCGCCGAAGTTATGTTTGAATTAAATGATCTCATTGACTATCCCGAATGGCAAAAAGCATGGCTACAATATTGCAGGCTGACCAATGCACCTGCCGATGTTCTTCTTAAAGACAAAATCACAGGCAACGAAGGCAGTGACGGATCTTATGCCCGTCCCGACAGACTGGCAGCCTATGCATACATGAAGACAAAAAATCCGGCATTTGCAAAAAAAGCTTATGCAAGGATTGCAGGGAGACCTGGTATGTATGACACAAAAACCATTGAGGCTCCGGAAGTGCTAAATCCAATTGAGGAAGCTGCCAGGGTTGGCACTAACGGGACAGCTCAATCTTCTTTAATAGCCATAAAAGTGCTGGAGATGTGTGCTGATCAACTGCCTGATTCGGTTCCAAAATTTGAAATGCAGGGTTTACCAAGGAGCATTCAGAGCCGGGGAGACAGAAGAACCCCTTCAAATCCCGGGAGAAGAGTTAATTAAGTGTGAATAATACAAAGCATTCAATCGCATACTCTTTAAAAACTAATGTAACTTGGACCATATAATTCGGAGATTTAACAACCTTATCCTTTTGGGGTCAGGTCCTAAAACCAAAATAACTATGAAAACTACCTTTTTACTGCGAAACACAATCGTTTGCACGGTATTACTAGCATTATTCTCGTGCCAGACAAAAATGAAGCCCGATGTACCTCATCTGAAAAAACAGGGTAACGTTACACAGCTTATTGTCCGGGGAAAACCATTTCTTATCCTTGGCGGTGAGGTTCACAACTCAAGCTCATCAAGCCTTGATTATATGAAGCCCGTTTGGCCGAAGCTGGCAAAAATGCATCTGAATACTGTGCTGGTTCCATTGTCCTGGGAGCAGTTCGAACCAACCGAAGGAAAGTATGATTACTCGTTGGTCGACGGACTCATTAGCGATGCGCGTCAACACAATCTCAGAATTGTCTTTCTCTGGCTTGCTACCTGGAAAAACGGCAATTCGACGTATGCTGCAGGTTGGGTAAAGACTGATCAAAAACGTTTCCCCTTGGTTAAGGATAAAGACGGCAATACCCTGGAAATACTATCAACACTTGGTGAAGAAACCTGTAAGGCCGATTCCAGGGCTTTTACGGCCCTAATGAAGCATATTAGGGAGACTGATGCAGAGAGACAGACCGTGCTGATGATCCAGGTTGAAAACGAGGTAGGTATGCACAGCGATTCCCGTGACAGAAGTGATGTGGCAAACCAGGCCTTTGCACAGGCCGTGCCTCAGGATTTGATGGATTATCTCCAAAAACATAAAGAAAATCTGCTGCCGGAACTGCTCGATGTTTGGAAAACCACCAATTATAGAACATCCGGAACATGGGAAGAAGTTTTTGGGCAAAGTCCTGCTGCTGATGAAATATTTATGGCATGGAATTATGCCCGGTTTATTAATCGTGTTGCCGAAGCAGGAAAAGCAGAATATTCATTACCCATGTATGTAAATGCATGGCTGGTTCAACCTCAGGATAAAGTGCCCGGCGACTATCCCAGTGGTGGTCCGGTTGCCCATGTTCATGATATCTGGCGTGCCGGAGCTCCGCAGATCGATATTCTTTCTCCCGACATTTACGTTCCTGATTTTAATGGAACTGTAAAACTGTATAGCCGTGGCGGAAATCCGGTTTTTATCCCGGAATCCAGAGGAGGCAATATCGGAGCTGCCAATGCGTTTTTTGCCATAGGTCAGTATGGTTCTATCGGTTATTCTCCGTTTGGTATTGATAAAGAAAACGAGAATAGCGCCTTGTCCGGGGCTTATTCCGTACTTTCCCAGTTATCTCCTCTCATTCTGAAAAGTCAGGGCACAGGAACGATTGGGGCTGTTTCGCTCAATCGTACCCATTCGGCCGATACACTTGAAATTGCAGATTATAAAATTTGCGTTACCATTCGTAGGAATATTTTAAACCTAAATGACAAACCGGAATCCGGATATGGCATGATTATCTCTATCGGCCCGGACGAATTTATAGCTTCCGGAAATGATATCAACATCACCTTTAAACCTGCAAACAGCGATTCCATTGCCGGTCTCTTATCCGTGGAAGAAGGCAAATTCGTCAATAACTCATGGGTAAAAGGTCGTCACTTGAATGGCGATGAAGTACAATTACGGTACGATCTTGGAGTAGCAGCAAAGGAAAGACAATCAGGTGCGGGACTTCAGTTTCCTTCCAACCTGTTTAGTATACAGAAGATTAAACTGTATAAATATAAATGATTTGATCAAACAGACAGATCTTGTCATCCTGGTCCTGGCTGGGGTGACAAGCTGATGATAAGTATTTAAAATAATACCGATGAAAAAATATATTCTGTTCTTTTTAGGGTTGGTTCTGATCATTTCTTTAACAAATGCCCAGACAACACAAAAAACCACGGACACCAATACTCCGTTATACCTTCTTCCGCCGGATTATCCTATGCCCTATGATCCGCCAAAACCGGAAGAAATAAAGGCTGTTCTGGACAGGATTTATGGGTTTGTAGATAGCTGCACACCAACCAAACTCATAAATAAAAACAGTAAAAGTGAAATTTCGGACTATGGCACGCCCGACTCAT
>DATBXH010000748.1:0-5174 GCA_036514375.1 Bacteroidales bacterium
CTTTTGCGAAAAAAGAAAAAGCAAAAGTCTCGCCAGCCCCTTGCTGCCAGCAGTAGCCATTCAACATACTTCGTACTTCCAGTCTGCCACCGGTGGCTCCACTCGCAGACGGCTCGCGCCTGAAAAACAAAACGTTCGCAAGGCATTGCATCCGTTTTGTTTTTTAACCTTTTTATAAAAATAATTATTTTCAAAGCCATCCACAGATATAAATTTTTATTATCTTTGACGATTCTAAAAAAATAGTCAGTTAGTAAAATTATTATTGTAAACAATTGTAAATAAATGGATAAACCAAGTCAGATAATCAATACGGCCAAAGAATTATTCAAGACATATGGCTATGCAAAGACAACAATGACAGATATTGCCGACCATCTGGAAATATCTAAAGCATTGTTATACTATTATTTTACAGATAAGGAAAGCATTTTCATGGCTCTTGCCAAGCAGGAACAAATACAGTTTATTGAAGAGATAAATAAACTCACCACAAAATCTTCAGATGCAAAATCAATGCTATTAGAATACGCGGGAATACGTTTTGAACTTTTGCAAAAAATGATAACGTTGATACTCAGCAATGACACCTTCGATAGTATCAGGCCCTTTTTTAGGGATAATGCCCTTGAGTTTAAGGAAAAGGAAATAAGCCTGATTAAAGAGATACTTCAGAAGGGTATACTTTCTGGTGAATTTATAAATCTGGATGTTGAAGAATATGCCAATTTATACATCAACATTTTAAGGGGATTGATAAATGCCATCTTCTCCAAGTTCGATCAGTACACAATCACTCAGGAAAAAACCGAACTGTTTTTAAACCAAGCCCGACTTTTTACAAATATGTTTATCAATTCTATATCAAAATAATATGGTTAAATATTTAAATTTTTGTTTTCTGCAATTAAATGTTCTCCTATTCGCAGTATTCCTTTTTTTCTCCAGCGCTTCCTTTGGTCAGGTAGAAACAAATCTTAATCTCGATAGCTGTCTCAACTGGGCAAAACAAAATTACCCATTAATCAAACAAAAAGGCTATTTACAGGATTTCAGCGAAAACAATATCGACAATATCAATAGCAAATGGCTTCCCCAGGTAAACGTTGTAGCAACAGCATCACATCAAACAGAGGCCACCGTTTTTGCCTTAGGGTCGGAGTCCCTGGCTTTCCCGAAAGATAACTACAGCTATGGCTTGCACGTAACACAGACTTTGTTTGATTTTGGCTTAACTTCTGAACTTAAGAAAGTAGAACGGGCCGGGACTCAATCCGAAGTGCTTAAAAACGAAATTGAACTATACAAGTTAAATGACAAGGTCCTGCAGTTGTATGGGGGCCTTCTCGTTTCCAAGGAAAACATTAAAATTCTCGAGTCCTATCTCGATGACTTGAAAAACAGACAAGCGGGCATGGCTTCATCGGTTAATAATGGCGCTATGCTTCAAAGTAACTTAGATGTATTGGATGTTGAATTATTAAGAACATCTCAAAAGCTTATAGAAGCAAATACAAATTTTAAAGTACTATGTCAGACACTCGGTTTGCTATTAAATAAGCAAATTGATGAAAAAGCATCTTTTGCCGAAATATCCACTGCACAGTTATCTTTCACACCTGTTACACGTCCTGAATTACAGTACTTCGAAAGTCAGCAATCTTTATTGGATGAGAGAGCTAAATTACTAAACCGCAAGTCTATGCCTTATGTGATGCTGTTTGGCGAAGGTGCTTACGGAACTACAGGTTACGATATGCTTAAAACCGATTTGCACTGGTATGGAATTTTTGGGGCAAGATTGACCTGGAATATAAACTCCATCCATTCTAACCATTATGAAAAGAGCAACCTGAAAATAAATAAAAGCATGGTGGATGAACAGAAAGAGCTATTTCAATTAAGCATGAATACGACAATGGTTCAAGTGGACGGTGAAATAAGCAAATTGAAAGACATGATACAAATGGATTCAACAATTGTTAACAAAAGAATATCCGTTAGTAAAACTTCGGCCTCTCAGCTCGAGAACGGTGCAATTACTTCGGCCGACTACCTGAGTTATCTCAATGCCGAAAAGCAAGCTGTATTAAGTCAGCATATACATGAAATTCAATTAGGAATAGCCATTAAGAATAAAGAAATCACATCAGGAATAAAATTTTAAACAATACATCAATGGAACACAAAACAAAAAAGAAGCAAAAGTTTAACCGCAATAGGATAGTACTGATTGGCCTTTTAACAATTGGCATTTTATTTGGCGTTTATAAATTCATTCAGTCCCGCAAATTTGTCACTACCGACGACGCACAACTGGAAACCGATATTTCTCCCTTATCTGCCAGGGTATCGGGCTATATTGTAAAAGTGTGTTTTATCGATAACCAATCTGTAAAAATGGGAGATACATTGCTGATGCTGGATGATCGGGATTTGAAAATTAAGGTAGAACAGGCAGAGGCAACCCTCGAAAACGCCCAGGCAACTCTCGAAAGTATTAGAGAAAATAGCCAATCTGTTAAAGAAAACGGAAAAGCTTCTGAATATAAAATTGAAGAAATAAAAATCCGTTTAGCGAATGCAAAGAATGAGTTAGAACGAAATCAGAAGATGTTAAATGAACATGCAGTTACCCAACAGCAGTTCGACAAAGTGAAAACCGAAAAAGAAGCCTTGGAAAAACAGCTCGAAACCGTCATTCAGCAACAAAAAGAATCGAATTCAAAAACAGGAGCTGCTTCCAAACAGGTTAATATTGCCGAATCTACCGTTAAACAACGTCAGTACGACCTCGATTATGCCAAGTTGCAACTTTCATATACAATCGTAACAGCTCCATTCAACGGTATTGTTTCTAAACGAAATGCAGTATCTGGACAATTGCTGCAAGCAGGTCAACCATTTTGTTCCATAGTTGCATCTCAAAAAAAATGGGTAGTTGCCAACTTCAAAGAAACCCAATTAACAATGATTAAACCAGGCATGAAAGTGAATATTGAGGTAGATGCTTATTCAGGGAATGAGCTGACGGGCAAAGTTGAATCGTTCTCGTCTGCAACAGGGGCTAAGTTTTCCCTTATCCCTCCCGATAATGCTACTGGCAACTTTGTAAAGGTTGTTCAGCGTGTTCCTGTTAAAATTAGCTTAGATACAACCAATTCAATTTATAAAGATTTGACACCCGGCATGAGTGTTTATGTGGAGGTAATCACGAAATAATAAAAGTAATGTCCAAATCTTTAGAAAAATGGATGATAACCATTGCCGTTATTTCTGGCTGCATGGTGCAATTGATTAGTACATCCAGTGTAAATGTGGCGCTAAACCAAATGATGGGTAATCTTGGGGCATCGCTCGAAGACATCAGTTGGGTAGTTACTGCATTTACGGCTGCCAATGTTTTAATGATTACCCTTTCAGGATGGATGAGTACCCGATTTGGTACGAAGAATTTTTTTATAGCATCCATCATCATTTTTACACTTGCTTCAATATGTTGTGGAATATCAACCAACTTACCCGAGCTTATTATCTTTCGTATCATTCAGGGTCTTGGTGGAGGAGGTTTGATGGCAGTGGCACAATCAATACTGGTGGCCACTTTCCCCCGTGAAGAGTTAGGTATGGCTAATGCAATCTATGGAATGGGACTAATTATTGGCCCGTCAATAGGCCCAACCTTGGGAGGATATATCACCGACAATCTTTCCTGGCACTGGGTATTTTTCCTGAATGTTCCCGTGGGCATTTTGGCAACAATTATGTCTGTTACCTTTTTAAAAAAATCAAAGCATAAAATTTCGACTGAAAAGATGGATTGGCTTTCCCTGGTGTTGCTTATGGTTACCATTGGAGGATTACAGATAGTATTATCCAAAGGTCAAACATGGGATTGGTTTGAATCAAATTTCATAACATTACTTTCCATAACAGTAGTAGTCGCTGGATTTATTTTTGTGATACGACAATTAAAAGCATTTCATCCTATTTTAAACCTTCGCTTGCTCAAAAACTATCAGTTTGCTGCCGGAACATTTTTTTCTTTAGTCCAGGGAATTGGACTTTATGCATCGGTATTTATTATTCCAATATTTTGCCAATCGTTATTAGGTTACACATCCCAGGAAACTGGCTTAATCATGTTACCTGGAAGCCTTGCCGCTGGTATTATGATGCCTGTAGTGGCCCTGATAATGAAAAAAACGAAAATCTCACCAATAGCACTTTCTGGCATAGGTATTATTCTTTTTTTAGTCTTTATATGGCAATTATCAGGTATGAATCTTAACACCAACGCTGGTGATTTTTTCATTCCCCTGGTTATCCGTGGTATTGGCTTAGGATTACTTTTTATTCCACTCCTAACAATAACAATATTTCCGCTTCATAGCCGTGATGTTCCACAAGGGTCAGCCATATCCAATATGTTCCGCCAATTGGGAGGATCGTTTGGGATAGCAGTTGCAACAACATTCTTAAGCATACGCAGTGCCTTTCATTACGAGAGATTGAGCGAACATGTATCAATATACAACCAAACCTCATTCGATCGGATAAATGCTTACACCAATTTATTTTTATCAAAAGGCAGCGATTTTTTAAGTGCACAACTGAAGGCTGTTTATGCACTGAAAGGAAGTATGTATAAACAGGTTTTAGTACTCACGTACAACGATATATTTTTGTTGGTTGGCTTCTTTTTTGCCATATGTCTTCCACTTTTATTATTATTTAGAATCAAAGGAAAGAATGCGAAACAAGTTGAACAACAGGCAGAGAAGCATATGGTAGATTAGCAATTTAACCCCAGCTATTTTAAACTTTATAAACTAAGCTTAACTGAAACAGAGAAATTAAAGCCAGTTTTAAAGGAGATTATTGACGATATCTGGAATAAAGAAAAGCTGCTTTTAATATAAATTCTCAAAAAAGGGAAAGAGTTGGGCTATTATAGATTTGAGAATTATGAAGAAGTGGCAACCCCTTTCTTGGAGTTATGGCGAGGGTTACTTTACAAATTCAAAGGAAATGAAAACATACTTATCCTTGATAACGAAAAATTTTTTGAACTATGCAGGAAAAAACAGCCTTTTAGTAAAATTTTTATCAGCGGATTAGAAAACCACACCTTAACAAACTGATTATTTTCTTCTAATAGCTTCATTTAACAA
>DATBXH010000749.1:0-5461 GCA_036514375.1 Bacteroidales bacterium
ATGGGATAATTACCCTTCAAAGGATTCCATTGCATTATCAGGAAAGGCCTCCCATGCTTATTTTCTTATGGCAGGCTCGACTAATCCCATGCAAAGTCAAATTACTAATGGCCAGGTCATAGTTCATTATGCTGACGGTTCCGAATCCACACTCGATCTTCGTAATCCCGAAACGTGGTGGCCTATAGAGCAGGATTATATGGTGGATGGCTACGCCTTTTCGCTTAGAAAACCAAGCCCTATTCGTTTGCATTTAAAAACAGGACTGATGACCCGGGATTTCAGGAACTACACCAGTATAAAAGGGTTTACTACATATGCTATTGATGGCGGTGCTGCTACTATTCTAGACTTGCCACTCAATTCATCGAAGGAACTTAAGAGCCTGACGCTGAAAACCTGTACGCCCGAAGTTGTTATCGGGTTGATGAGTGTGACTTTGGTACGACCTGATTCTCAAAATAAATAAATTATTTAACTTTAAGTCAATACTCAAGTTTGAAAATATGATACAACTATCTAAAGATCAGATAAAAAGTATTGCAGGTGATTTGGAAATGGGAATGAAATGTTATTGTAGTCTTGACAATAATGAAATCGTTACCTTGCCCGACTTTGACAATAATATCCATGCTGAAGTGGATTTATGGGAAAAGGAAATTGAAAAACTCAACAAAAATTTCGACAGGTACGTGGTGATTGAAAACATGTCATCACACAAAGCATTTAACACCATGGTTGAGTTTATTGATTCAATTGATGATCAGGATCTGAAGCGAAAATTGATTTATTTGCTGAATAGGCCGCATCCTTTTCGTAGCTTCAAAAACGAAATTGATTATTCCGGTGAGTACCGTGATAAATGGTTCCGGTTTAAAGAAGAGCGATACATTGAATGGGTTGAGTCGCAAATTGAGGAATATAATTCGATTCAAAATTTTGAACGATAGAATTAATTTATCATTCCAAGATTTTCTGGCATTACTTTTGTGTAGCAAGCACTTTATTTTGTTCACTAATGATAAACTTTAAACTAACTGTTAATAACATGAAAAAAAATACGTTATCTTACGTTTTCTTAAAAAAGAGCAGTTTGGTATTGCTCAGCCTTTGCGGTGCATTTTTTTTTCAAAACTGTAACGCACAGATAAATGTCGGGCTTGACAATTATTACAATCATGAAACGGACTCTAAAACGGGAAAGCCTTTTCATTACCTGTGGTCAGATTCTGCGTTTAGTGGATATTCACGCTGGGGTAAGATCTTTACTAGCAGAGGTGCCAAAATCAGCACTTTAGGACGCCCTGATGCAGCCAATTTGGCCAAACTAGGTGTGTATATTATTGTGGATCCGGATACAACCTCAGAGAACCCTTCACCAAATTATATTGAACCTGAGGATGCCAATGCAATCGAGGCTTGGGTGAAGAATGGGGGAGTTTTAATGATTCTGGCAAACGATGGGCCAAATTGTGAGTTCACTCATCTTAATCAGTTAACAGCGAGGTTTGGATTTACATTCAATCATGTAACCTTACACCCGGTGACAGGTAAGAATTATGAAATGGGTGCGAGCACCAATTTACCTGATCATCCTATTTTTAAAGGGGTTAAAAAGATCTACATAAAAGAAGTATCATCACTGAAACTTTGGGATAAAGCCAAACCCATTATTACAGAAAATGGACAAGTGCTTATGACAGAAGTAAGAATAGGAAAAGGACTCGTTGTAGCTATTGGTGATCCCTGGATTTACAATGAATATATTGATCACGATAAATTACCAAGCGATTTCGAAAATCGAAAAGCAGCTGAAAACCTGACTGATTATCTATTAAAAAATGCGAAGAGCAAATAAGAATTTGTTCCTGATTGTACGAGAAAATAGATTCGCTTTGATTTCTACTATTGATTAAAATTTTATTCATTTTGCGCAATCCTTTGCGCAGTCATTTATCCATTTCATTTTTAAGTTAAATACCCATTCCCCTTTAGGATTGAGAAATCCTGAAGGGGATCATAAATTCAAAATCTTTAAGGTTTTAAAAAATTATTTTATGAAAAAATATTTATGTATTTCTTTGTTAGCAATGTCTGTAGCAATTTCAACGACGAATTCCCTGGATGCACAGAATAATCCGAATGGTCATGGTCCCATTCCCAATGAATGGATTGACCCGTCCACGGGTCATAAAATTATTCGCTTAACCCGTCGCGAAGGGACAAATGAGAGTTTTTATTTCCATAATAATCCTTTCATTAAATCAGCAGATGGAAAAAGTGATGAAATGGTTTTTAATGGAAGTACGGATGATGGCGGGCAGTATTTTATAGTTGATTTAAAAACGTTGGAAATAAGACAATTAACTTCTGTTCCTCACGGTATCCGAAATGAGTTAGTTGCCAGGAAAAACCGTGAAGTTGTTTATCAGGCAGGAGACAGTGTTTTCGGAACTAACGTCGATACCCGAAAAACCAGGCTGTTATTTGCATTTCCAAAAGGTTTCAAAGGAAGAATATCCACGCTGAATGCAGATGAAACTCTATTGGCAGGTGTTTACACCGAAGGCGACCGGGCCCAGGAGATACGCAAACAGTATCCGAATAAAGGCGATTATTTCACCAGGATTTTTGATGCCCACATTCCACATACATTGTTTACAGCTAACATCAAGACCGGCGAATTGAAGGAGGTGCATAAGGAAAACACCTGGCTGGGTCATATTCAGTTTTCACCGGTTGACCCAGATTTGCTCATGTTTTGTCACGAAGGACCATGGGAAAAAGTGGACCGCATTTGGGTTGAAAACCTGAGAAACGGCGCAGTCAAACTGATGCACAAACGCACTATGGATCATGAGATAGCAGGGCATGAATTTTGGAGTTGGGATGGTAAAACAATTTGGTTTGATCTTCAAACGCCGCGTTCTGTAAATTTTAACCTCGGAGGCGTTGATTACCAAACGGGCAAGGAAGTTCGTTACAAACATGAACGTAACGAATGGTCGATTCATTACAACATCTCATTTGATCAGAAGCTTTTCTGTGGTGACGGTGGTGATTCCTCCCAGGTAGCGAAAGCAAAGGACGGAAGATGGATTTATCTTTTCCGCCCGGAAGGCGACAGGTTCAAGGCTGAAAAGCTTGTCAATATGAAAGATCAGTATTATAAACTGGAACCTAATGTTCATTTTTCGCCTGATGGAAAATGGATTATTTTCCGCTCGAATATGTTTGGGCTAACTAATGTTTTTGCCGTGGAGATTGACAAATCAACGAAATAATCCCGGAAATTACCTTTACTTTTACTTCTACTTCTATCAAATACCAATTATATGATAACTAAGTACCTCTTACTGGTTAATTTTTTGGTGATTAACTTTTCCATCCAGGCTCAGACTGAAACAGTTTCTATTCGGGTAGACCTTTCAAAAGAGAAAGCTCCGATGAAACCAGTCTGGGCCTGGTTTGGTTACGATGAGCCTAATTTCACCTATATGAAAGATGGGAAGAAGTTACTTTCTGAGATTGCTGCTTTAAGTCCGGTTCCTGTCTATGTAAGAACTCATAATCTGATGACTACTGGTGATGGCACCCCTGCATTGAAATGGGGATCGACTAACATATATACAGAGGACAAGAACGGAAATCCTATTTATGATTGGACAATTGTTGATAAGATATTCGATACGTACATTGAAAGAAAAATGAAGCCTTTGGCAGAGATTGGATTCATGCCCGAAGCACTGTCCTCCCATCCCGAGCCTTACAGACATCATTGGAAACCTGGTAATCCCTATCAGGAGATCTTTACCGGTTGGTGCTACCCACCGAAGGATTACAAAAAGTGGGGCGAACTCGTTTATCAATGGGTTAAACACTGCACCGAAAAATATGGAAGCAATGAAGTTAGATCCTGGTATTGGGAACTTTGGAATGAACCAAATGGCGAACACGGCTATTGGCATGGTACAACTGCTGAATATTGTAAGTTATATGATTATACTGCTGATGCAGTTAAAAGAGCTTTACCCGAAGCCCGAATCGGAGGTCCCCATGTGACGGGACCAAGCGGCAAAGGGGCTGCTATGTTCCTTCGTGATTTTATAAAACACTGCACCAGGGACACAAATTATGTTACCGGCAAGATTGGTGCTCCACTTGATTTCATTGCATTTCACGCAAAAGGCGCTCCAAGAGTTTTGAATGGAAGCGTCCGTATGAATATCGGCCAGCAACTAAGAGATATTTCCAAAGGGTTTGAGATAGTTTCCTCTTTTCCTGAGGTAAAAAACTTCCCAATCATTATTGGTGAAAGTGATCCTGAAGGATGCGCTGCCTGTGGAATGGCCACAAACCCTGAAAATGCTTATCGTAATGGAACGATGTACTCCAGTTATACCGCAGCGTCATTAGCCCGTGAATATGATCTTGTCGATTATTTTAAAGTTAATTTTTTGGGCGCAGTTTCATGGTCCTTCGAATTCGAAAACCAACCATGGTTCTATGGTTACCGCGATTTGGCCACCAATGGGGTGGATAAACCGGTTTTAAATGTGTTCAGGATGCTTGGAATGATGAGTGGCAATCGTGTGGAAGTAAGTGGTAATCTAGCTTATAATTTTATGACAGTTCGTGACTCATCTGTTCGCGGTCGTGAGCCGGATATTAATGCACTGGCCTGCAAGGACAAAAATGAAGCTACTATCATGGTCTGGAATTATCGTGACGATGATCTTCCGTTTCCTGACTCACCCGTAGAATTCAAGATACATAGTATTCCGGCAGCGAAAGTAACACTTACGCAGTACAGGATTGATAAGGAACACAGTAATTCTTATGAAGTCTGGAAAAAGATGGGATCACCTCAAAATCCAACGCCGGAGCAGGTTAGTTCACTTGAAAAAGCCGGACAGCTTCAAACCACAGGTAATCCTGAAAGTCTGAGGGTAGAAAATGGTGAGGTCACCGTAAAAATGGAGCTTCCGTCGAAGGCTGTATCGCTTTTGAAATTGAATTGGTAAAGTTAATCTCAAATTAAAGAAATAGTAATGACAACACGTCGTGAGTTTTTAAAGGGAATGGCCCTTCTTCCCTTTTTTACCGGCTTGAATGTATTTGATGGCTTAGCTGAGCCAGGTAAATATCCATACCCAAGACGATTAATTTCAGACTTTTGCAAGCATCTGAAACCCATTGGCAGAATCCTGGAATTGGAAGGGTATTACGTATGGTGCGCCAGTCCAATAGACGGACCCGATGGTAAAGTTCACCTCTTCTTTTCACGTTGGACTGCTAAAAAGAAAATGGGAGGCTGGATCAATGGCAGTGAGATTTGTCGTGCTGTAGCTGATTCCCCTGAATCAAAATTTGAGTACGTGGAAACCATTCTGGCACCAAGAGGTACCGGATTTTGGGATGGAACTACATGCCATAATCCCCACATTCAAAAGGTTGAGGG
>DATBXH010000750.1:0-3862 GCA_036514375.1 Bacteroidales bacterium
ATCATAATAGCTATTGCCTCCGTCATCTGCAGCGATTAAGCTTGCCATAGCCATTACAGGTTGGTCCTGTACATACATATAGTCTTTTTGTTCATATTGGATATGTATCTCTCCCCCAGATGGTAACTTTATATATTTTAATTGCCACGCAGCCGGATCAAAATTGTCGGGTTTTATATCTTTACGCCAGGTATCGATAAGATCATTGTGGTATGTAGGCATGTTTCCCTGATAAATCCAGGGAACATCATATTTTTTCCGTTCTTTGCCATAAGGCATCATATTTCCCCAAGGATCTAACAATTCAGGAGAATAAGTTGGATTCTGAACGCTTCCGGGACCATCCGATAGATTATCAAATTCTTTAAAATACTCCCTGCCCGTTATAAAATTGTTTGACTTCTTGTATTCGTAATGAAACTCATAAGGACTTATTTTTGCCGGCGAAGTACCTTCATATTCAAACCAAACTCTCCTTAGGGTAAGTTTTCCGGTCTTATCATTTACAGTTGTTGTTGGATTGGCATAATCAAAAGAAGCATTGGCGTTATTAGGTAAGTTAGGTACCAGGCTGTAATCATAGTCAAAATTTATAACCTTTATAGGTTTCTCCGGGCGTGCCTTTGAGAAAAGGATAATTTTTTCCAAATATTCAATCTGATCATTCGTCGTATTTGCTGCTGTTGAATTTGCATCTACGTCATCTGTTTGTGTCAAATGAGATGCTCCCAACCCATCTCTCCTGTCTTTACCAGAGCCATCCGGGACGTTATATGTTGGATATTTGTCCTTATTATGCTTGTATTTATTGGTCACAAAAAAAGCAATGTGTGTTTTCGTTTCTATGGTTTCCAGGTAATAAACTTCTTTCTCGCCAGTAATCACCGAACCTATATCATCTTTCAGATCGGAAATTGAATTTTGTTTATACAGCAGGCCTTTATAAGGTGTTCTGTAACGATACCAGTTAGGTGACTTTCCACCGTAAACCTGTCTGTATCCAAATTTTGTCCACCCACCAAAATCCGCCTCATCTGCTATCCCATTACTATTTACATCCACATAGTTTGGCTTCGTTATTTGGGTAAGCAAGTAAGTATTAGCATAAGGTTTGTTGTGTATTTCACCTGAAATCGCTTTGTATTCGGAACTGTTTATGTCAGTTATGCCATAGTTACCGTCAGCTGCATTCTGCATTAGAGGTATCTTGCGAAATGCAAGATAGTTGTCTATAATTTGGTGTGCCCCGGGAACAATATCAAAACTGAGGTTTGTTTCGTTTCGTGTCAGCACGGGTAAGCCATAATTATAAGTATCACCATTCTGATTACAAACGCTAAATTCTGCGATACTTTTTGAGCCTACGCCTAAATTCGTTTCATAATCCTTTATATCAGGGTTAACAGCGTTGTTAAAAGTATGATAACCAATATATGACGAAGCTTCAGATCCGTTGTTAAGTTTTAGATTCTGAAAAATTTTTCCTTCATCCAGGTAGACAGATTTAGCACCCGGTATGGATGAAATATAACCCAAATCTGCAGAAACAAGATCATTATTAGTGCTTCCATAGGTAATTTTGCCGGCCAAATCGTTGTTAAACCGAAAAATAAAGCCATTATCCGTCGGGTTATAATCATCTTGCCAATTGTTTAATTTCGTTTTCTGTGAACCGGCACCCAAATTTAAACCAAGCCCAAAGTTGGCAAACCCTGATACCTCAATTCCGTAATTTTGAACAGCTACATAGCCTTCCTTTCCTACATTCTCGGGTTTAGAATTGCCGATCTCCTTTTTAAATGCCCTGAAACCACCAGAAACGCCTTCACCGGAGACGCTAAAAATATCGGCATTGTTGAATGGCATCCCAATAAAAAAATCTCTTTTATTAATATCATCCCCTTTTTCAACATAATAGTCCATCATCGGATGTGTATCGCTTCCGGTTGGGTTATACATAAACCCATAAGCTTGAGCAACGTCTGAATATTGGTTAAACTGTACATTAAAGTTAGCACTAAAACCTGGATTACCTCCGACAGGAACAGTAGTGAGACGTATTCCCAGTGATGCATCAACATTGACATTGAATCCAATATAAGGCCTAAATCTAGTCGCCCGATTGACATCTGCATACGTAAAAATGCCATATTTTCCTCCTGCCAAGCTTGCTGCACTCCCCCAACTCTTTATTTTGCCAGCCTTTTTTTCTTCATTTTTAGATTCACTCTCTAAAGTTTTCGCAGCATCTGCATAGCCCATTTTTTCACAATCCATTGCTGTTTTATGCAAATGCCATGCTGCCGCATCGTGAGGAGAAGCAACCATAGCAAATGGATTGATACTTGCTGAATATGTATTTCCGTTTGGGTCCATGTTCATGTTCAGCCCAACTCCTTTAAAACTAAGACCTAAGCCGGTAGATTTCATAAATCCATAATGGTTGTTAAACCGCAGCGATTCATTGGCACTAAACCCAATATCGGAACTAAATATTTCTAAACCAATATGGTTGGTCTTACTCATGGTCCAGTTGGGTCGTGCCTTACTGTAAAATTTTATGGGATCTCCATAAGAATCGTCAGGAAAACCACGCACATTGCGATCAATAGCACCAGGATTCAAGTTCCACCCAAAACCGACCCAGGAAGCTTCTTGCTCTGAGTTTATAGCACTATTATAGGCAAGTGAAAGGGCGTAGCCTCCTCCTTCCGCCCCTGGGATTTCAAAAACAGGTATATTGTAATTAAAATCGCCCGTAGCCAGATCTACCATATTCGTGGTAGCAACCGGGGTAAAAGTCATAAATTCAGGTGATTTTGGCCCGGAGGTCAAGGCAAATATCATCGTTGGCAAAGCACATTCAATAAGTATATTTAATGCTAAAAAAACTGCAATAAATTTTAACGCCCTAGTTTTAAACCTTTTCATACAATTATCTTTTCCAAAAATTTATATGGGGGATGTTATCGATTCTTTTTTTGTCGAAACTAAAATAGGAGATGCCTGTTGAAAAAATCAGGTCATTGAAAACGAGTTCATATTTATTGGATGATAACAAGTCATCATGTTTTAACCCTTTTTTTCCAAAAACCAAATAAATACTTCGGTATGGACTGATTCCATAGGTATTCTCAAACACATGAAGAATAGGTATATATATGTTTGAATCTGTTTTTAGCTTGATATAATTCCCAATATTAAAAGTTAAATCTTCAAACCTTTGATTATATTCCTCCAGATTCGATATATCGTGATACATTACATCAGGGGAATTTCCAGTGGCATTATCCTTGTCGCTGCTAAAGGAAAGCAAAAATGTTCTGTTTTGTTGATATACCATAAGTAAACTATCCTTCAAAGTCTTATCATACGGCCTATTTTTTAACTCGTTAAAAGTCAGATACTCTGGAGGAAGGTATTTAACTGTCATTTTGACATCCGAAACTGTCTTGGAAATGCTCAAATGATTGGATTTGTCGCTGAGCCATCTAAAATAATCTTGTTCAGTATTTATGCTGTTTCGCTCGCATGCAACAAGTAAAAAACCTATTATTATGCTTTGGAGAATCTTCATTAGGTTATCTATATGATTTGTTAAGGCCTTCCAGGATTTTGTCGGTTATATCCATCTTATCTGCCCCATAAAGTACATTACCGGATAATGTCACACCAATAACAATATCAATATTATTTTCTTTGGAATACTTTTCAATAAAACTATTTATTTGGTTAAAAGCACCCTGGGTAAGTTTTTCATTCTCTTCCTTTGAAATTTTTTCTATTTCATCGGTATATCTTTTATAATCATTGCCTCTTTTACTTAATTCTTTCTCCAATCTTGTAATCTCCGATCTGTTAA
>DATBXH010000751.1:0-2963 GCA_036514375.1 Bacteroidales bacterium
CGATAATACCAGTAACTAAAATCAAAAACATCATGGCAAAGAAAGGATCAAAACACTCGATAAGCAGTGTAAAACATGGGGCAACAAAAGCTCTGCAAGAATTCAAAGTACCCGGCCTGATCATCCTTGGAATGGTTGGCGGTAATATGGCCGGAAAACTCATCGACAAGGTTATTAAACCTGATCCCAATGCAACAGGTTTAAAAAATGCTAAAAATCTTATTAGGCCGGTTATTCAGATTTCCGCTGGTCTTGCAGGTCGTGTCCTGTTAAAAAACGAAAATCTGAAACTCATCGCAACTGGCGTAGCCGTAGGAGGTGTTTTTTCCGGGGTAAAAGTTCTTTTAAAGAAAGACCTTCTGGCCGGACTCACCGGAGTGAACGGGCTTGGAGAAACTGACCAGATACAACAAGTCTTCCGTGAGCCATTAAGCCTGGCCATCGAACCTTATACTCCCGATCTGCCACGATTACCGGAAGCTCAGATTGCAGCCCTGCCGGTTGAAACCGAATCCGACATCACAGGAACTGATCTTGGCGAATATGAAGAAGTGAAGGAAATCTCATTCGTGTAAAACATCTGATTATCAAATTAAAATTCATTTAATCATCATTTTAAAATTAAAAACTATGTTAACCTTAGGACAAATTGTAAACAGCGAATACGACCTGATGGGGGCTGTTAACGAAGATGAACTTTTAGGAGCCCTGGACAGGGCAAGTACTGCCGAAAGAAAAAATTTCCTCAAAAGGATCAAAGGCGGAAAAGGTGGTGGTGCCGCAGCCAGTAGTCGTAACGATTCACGTGCTGAGTTTGAAAAAAGGGTATATCTCTTACCCAAAGAAATTCAGGAAGGTTTAGCCAACAAGACCTTACAGGCTGTTGATGCTGCTTACTACGTTACCAAAAACGTATCGAATGCCAAAATCATCAAAATGTTAAAGGATGACGATACCAAGATTGTAGCCGTATCGAACATTTCCAGTGGTAAGCTCGAAAAAGGTAATGTAATGTTACTTAGCGGTATCATTCTGTTAGCTACCACCGGTACTGCTAAGGCTGAAGACGGAAAATATGATATTCTTCCTGATGTAATCCGCAACGGCGAGTTTGAATTTAAGGCCAATGGAACAACCCTTATACCAATTACTTCATGCGAAGTATTCGACTCGGTTGGAACCATGCGTCAGAAAGGTTATTACAAACTCGACAATCCCAAGATTATTTACGATCAACAGGCAATGGAACTGAACGTGGAATGGGGCTCGAATGCTCCGGCTGATACCTTTGTAAAGGCTATGCTTGTTGGAACGGCTGTAATCAAGTACTAACCAGTATTTATGGCAATTCTGGTTTTGTCCTCATTGCCCGAAGTACTTAACTCTTTCCCTGTATGAACGCTATCAAGTACCAGATCATCAAGGTGACAGTTCCTAACGAAGGAGCTATGGTAAACATCAATGTGAACAGTGATAAGCTATACAAGAAGATTTCCGGTTTGATTATCACTACACCATACCAGATTCCTTATCTCAACATGTCGACACTCTCGTTGCAGGTGAATGATAAGGAAATCTTTCCGGACGACTTTGAAGTGAAGCTTCTCACTACGGATCAATCTACCCCGGTTAACGAACGCTTTTATCAGATGGATGAACCTGCTGATGGTAGCACCATCAAAGGAAAATACAAGGATGGCAACACCGGGAACGTTAATTATCCCCACATCGTGAATATCTACCTTAAACTGGAAGAAAAAAATCTTTAATGGAGGAAAAGAAGGATACCGGATTTGAAAAATGGGTTAACATTCCCGTGTACGTGGATGCCGGTGCTATCGCAAAGATTGATTACCGGATACCAGGGAATGTGCGCCATTGCACAGGAATAGCCTTTACCGTTTCTGAGGTTAATGGTGCAATCAATCCTGGCGATTTTATGGGAGAAATAAGCCTTTCATTTAACAACCGGAAAAGCCACCCTCTCAACTTTCTTACCGAGTATAAAACTTCTTCTTTCAGGATGGATCAAATGCTTCTAAAACTTGAAGAACCACTAACCGGTGGCTCTCATGTTTCGGGGTATTACAGGAACTTGCAGCAAATGCCGCACAAGCTCAAAATTTACTTGCAATGTATTATGGATGTCTTCTAACCAAAGTATATGGATAGTTTTATTTTAGCTTATATCGCTCATCGCATGGAGATGCTTGGCTTCAAGAAATACAGTATGGAGCCTTTACTTCTGACCTGGAGCTATGGCGGAATCAGTGAATATGTTATTCAGGCGCAGAATGAGTATTACTACCTGGTATCAAAAACTGTGAATGAAGGAACTGAAATCTTGGCGGATAATAACTATTTCAAAGCTGAAAGTTCATATATCTCTGTTGATTTCGCCTATATCCAGGAGTTTACAGGTGTTATCAAAGTTAACTTTCCTCAGTGGTATTGGAGTCCTTTAGGTTTGGAATTTATCCGTGTAATACCGATGTAGTTATGGGAAAGAGCAATCATGTTACCGAGGAATACACGAATAAGATGGCCAACATCCGTGAGAAAATCCGCACGTTCGAAAAGCAGGGTAAAAACGTGGTTTATACGGCTGTCTTCATTACAGGGAAAGATAAAGTAAAACTTGTAGATCGTGCACCTGCAACACAGCTCGCATTGGTGGGACGTAACCTCAAATATGAAAATCCTGATAAGGTTCGCATTGAACTTTATGACGAAGAGCAGTCGAAGAATATGCTGTGGGTTGCGGAGATCATGATTAACCGGCAGGTTGATGAAGACAAGCCTTCGATTTCAGGTTTCCAGGGATTGGGTGAAGCTGAAATCAATCAGATCGTCGATGAACGTTTCCGTCAGCGGCAACAAAATCTTGAATACGAGCAGCTCAAAGAACAGGTAGCTGAACTGTCGGATGAGAACCAAAGTTTGCAGGATGAGCTTGAAGTATT
>DATBXH010000752.1:0-2122 GCA_036514375.1 Bacteroidales bacterium
TACTTTGATAGGAGGAACTGTTGCAGGGATGACAGGTTTGGCTAATTCCCTTGGAGGGGCTATTTTAAATGGCGTATCCGTTGGCTCATCAGGTGGCTTTTCTAGTGGCTTTATTGGAGGGGCAGGTAATGCCTGGATAAATGGAGCAGATTTTTGGAAAGGAATAGATGCCGGCTTCACCGCAGGTGAATTTGGGGCTTTAGGTGGAGGCATATCTGGAGGCATATCTGGAGGTATACAGTATCATAAGCAAATTAGATTTTTCAGTAAAGGCTGTGAGGCGTTAGGAGTTAATGCTGGTGACCCCGTACAAGATCCCAATGACCAGTTTTTAAAAGATGCTGCAGGGCTATGGTTTCCTGGTGCCCCCACAGATAAGATGGATGTATTTACCGTTGATAGGGCAGGTAGGGAATTTACAGGCGAATATATTAAAGACGGTGGACATACAATACCACAGACTATTAAACGTGATGGTATAAGTATATTAAACGGTCGATCAAGGGTATATTTTAATAAAAATGTAGCTTTTAGTAGTTATAAGTTCCTCTATGGTGTTATGGGGCATGAATTGGTACACGTTTCCCAAATTGCATCTCTTGCTGGAAGACCTTTAAGTTTTCTAGACAACATTGTTATTAAAAAATATATAATGGAGTATTGGGGATATAGTTATCAATATAAATTGTATAACGATATTCATTTTGATTATACACCAATGAACAGTTTTAAGGATATGATGAAAATAATGATGTCCGCAAAATATTTGAAATATTTTAATTCTTTTAATTATTCAAATTATAGTTGGACTTCAAATGCAAATTATGTAGGTCCGGATTAATTATGAAAAAACTAATTTTAAATACAATATTCTTATTCTCTTTTACAGGTTTATATCCGCAAAAACTTTCAATTGAGCTATCAATTGAATGGAAGCAAGAAGTTGGTTTGTTAAAGGATATATATCAGAATGGATGTAATAACTCGTGTATTCCTTATTTAAGTATTACTTACAGGAATAATAGTGATGACTCTGTATATTTTTTGAAACCATCGGCAAGTGAAAGAGGTTTTCCTCCTATAATGTCTGTAATATTTAATTTATCTGAAAATAAGAATGATACAACAGCAGAATCTTTCCCAAATTATTCTGGTAAAGAATATTATGTCTACATTTACAATTCACCGGACTGTGGCAAAATATGGGAGGTAACTTCAGATACTAATATTCTGTCACAAGGGCATACTCAAGAACAAATTAATGAAGAATTAGCTGAAGTACACCGATTATTTGACAGGCAATCTGATAGTGATATAGATACCCTCTATTTTAACTGTCCTTCTAAAAAGGAGGATATGGAAGAAGAAACGCTTTTAATCAAGTATAAGAGTAATTTTATTTTTTTGAAAAAAGGAGAAGTTTTTACTGAAAAATATAATTTAATAGGATTTTATATTTTGGGTGGTAATTTTGAATTTGGTATTCATCCTGATTATCTACATGATTTTATATATGGGGAAGAATCATGGGACAAGAAACAAGAAATATGGGTTTTTAAAAAAATGCCTTTACCTGAACATTTGAATGGCTATAAATTATATAGTAATTCTTTTTTGACAAATACTGTATCATTAAAAGTAAAAAATCACCCATTCTTTCTTATAAATCAGGGTAGAAAGAAATGAAGACTGTTATTAGAATGTCGAACGCCGAGGCTCCTTTGTGACACATTCCTGTCTTTTCCCATGTCTTGCCGTAGCTTGTGAGCCGGAGCCACTGAACGAAGGTTTTCCTTCGTCCACTATGCCATATAGCATTTGCTATTCCCCAATTTTGATACCCTGTTAAAGTTGCGTATTTGTTCTCCTCACCCCATCACCTCATATCCTCCCTTCATACCACCTAACCTCTATAATATCATCTTAACTAACACGTTTATCAAAAGTGGTTAAAAAAACATTGTTCTTTTTCGAACAATTGTTTAGTTTTAAATCGCCTTTTGAAATATCCTCATAAATAGATGGGAAGAAGTTGAATAGATGACTGAAGGATGAATTGAGGATACAGCAAACTTACAAACGATAGAGACTATAAGCCCGCTCCCCGGCCAACACGGGAGAT
>DATBXH010000753.1:0-2650 GCA_036514375.1 Bacteroidales bacterium
ACAACGCTCCAGTTACTTTCCAAATCATGGTTAATAATATCAATATTGACGATGAGTTTTTCCAACCCTTTGAGCAGCGACTTAAATGCCACAACCGTATGAGCCACAGGAACGCCAATATTACGCAAAACAGTAGAATCCGTAAGGTCACGCTGAAGCCTGGATATAGGTAATTTAGCTGCCAAATGTTCGAATATGGCATTTGCAATACCGAGATTACCTTCGGCATTTTCAAAATCAATAGGATTTACTTTGTGCGGCATGGTAGAAGAACCAACTTCTCCCTCTTTAATCTTTTGTTTAAAATACTCAAGTGAGATATAAGTCCAAATGTCACGGTTAAGGTCGATAAGGACATTATTTATTCTCTTCATGGCATCGAACAAGGCTGCGATGTTGTCGTAATGCTCTATTTGGGTAGTTGTCTGACTTCTGTCGAGGCCCAGAATACCGTTAACAAAAGCATTTGCAAAAGCAACCCAATCTACATCAGGATAAGCAACCAAATGAGCATTAAAATTACCAGTAGCACCACCAAACTTGGCCGAGTAAGGTATTTCTAATAGCTGATCCTGCTGTTTTTTCAAACGCTCCACGAAAACAAAAATCTCCTTGCCTAATTTGGTAGGAGAGGCTGGCTGTCCGTGAGTGTGTGCAAGCATCGGAATATTTGACCATTCGTTTGATAGTTTCTCCAGAAGCTCAACCACCTCATCCAGCAATGGTATGTATACTTCCTGAAGAGCTGCCTTTAAAGAATATGGTATCGAAGTGTTATTTATATCCTGCGAAGTCAATCCAAAATGAATGAACTCCTTATAAGATGACAAATGCAGTTTATCAAATCTCTCTTTCAGAAAATACTCAACGGCTTTAACGTCATGATTTGTAATTTTTTCTATATCCTTAATACGCTGAGCATCTTCAATTGTAAAATCCTTATAAATACCCTTTAAATTTTCAAGAGTCTTTTTGTCAACCCCTTTTAATTGTTCTAAAGGCAAATTTACCAGGGCAATAAAATATTCCACCTCAACAAAAACCCTGTATCTTATCAATGCATATTCCGAAAAATAAACTGCAAGCTCATCAACTTTCGACCTGTATCTGCCGTCGACCGGCGAGATCGCTGTTAACATCTTAATCTCCATTTTTTCCTATGGCTTCGTTAAATAAGGTCGCAAAGTTACAAAATTATTCCGGGTATTTTTTTACGAGGATTGCGTATCTTTGAATCCGTTTGAACCGACCTTGCAATGCAAAAAGTAAACATTTCCGTAGTTTCTTATACGAATTCCATAACTTTTGCTTATGGACTTATGAATTCCGATGTTATCAATGATATAAACCTGAGTTTGGATATTCCTGCTGTTTGTGCTGATAAACTAATAGAAGGTAAAGTTGATATTGGACTAATCCCAATTGTGGAAACCCTTAGAATGAAACAGTTTGAAATAGTTTCAGATTTATGCATCGGAGCCGACGATTACGTAAAAACGGTAATATTGGCTTCCGATTCACCCGTAGAAGAATTATCTGAAATTTATTTGGATTACCAATCGCGCACATCTGTTGTTTTAGTCAAAGTCCTATCGAAATTACATTGGAAGATAACGCCATGTTGGGTAGCTGCGAAAAAAGGCTTTGAAGAGACTGCAATCTCCGGCAAAACCGGCGCTGTCATTATTGGCGACAGGGCTTTTGCAGTTAAATCGAAATATAAATACGACCTGGCGCATGAGTGGAAAAAACTTACCGGCTTGCCATTTGTTTTTGCAGCATGGGTCGCAAACAAAAAACTCGATGAAGGATTCAAATCTCACTTTAATCAAGCTTTACGTTTCGGTATTCAAAATATTGAAGCTTCAGCACAAATGTTCAAAAATGCGTTGACAGAGAATGTAGACATTGTTGATTATCTTAAAAATAACATCAACTATACGTTTGACGACAAAAAACATCAGGCCATGGAATTGTTCCTTCATTACGCAAAAGAATTTGTTGATTTACAAAAGGAAGCACCAGTATCCTAACAAATATATCGACTCATGAGAATAAATATGTGCAAACTGTTACTTTCTGTCTATCTGCTTGCCATGCTGCCTTTAAGCACCATATCGGCAAAAAAAGATAAGGTGTGGGATAATAAAAATAAGATACTGATTTACCAATTTGATATTACCAAAGAAATCGGTCCGGCTGTGTGGCGAATCACAAGGCAAAGCTTTAAAGAAGCTAAGTTGCTAAAGGCTGATCTCATTCTTATCCATCTGAATACCTATGGAGGTTTGCTGGATGCAGCTGATTCTATACGGACTAAAATAATAAACAGCCCGATTCCGGTATATGTCTTTATTGATAACAATGCAGCCTCAGCCGGAGCTTTGATCTCTATTGCAGCCGACAGGATTTACATGCGAACCGGAGCCAGTATTGGAGCTGCCACCGTGGTAAACCAGACGGGTGAGCCAATGCCCGACAAATACCAGTCATTTATGCGTTCGATGATGCGTTCAACGGCAGAATCGCATGGTAAGGATACCATTATAAAAGGTAAGGATACCTTAATTATATGGCATCGCGATCCAAAAATAGCCGAAGCTATGGTAGATCCAAGAACATATATTCCCAACGTGAACGATTCCGGTAA
>DATBXH010000754.1:0-2787 GCA_036514375.1 Bacteroidales bacterium
AATTCGCCAATGGTCCGACCGATAGTAAATGGGGAAAGCTGAGGGCAGAGATGGGACATCCGGCCCCGTTTAACTTAAAGATGATGGGCGTTGGTAATGAACAATGGGATGAACAATATATTGAACGCTACAAAGTATTTAGTGCCGCCATTAAAGCTAAATATCCGGACATCAAACTGATTACAAGCGCCGGACCTTCACCGGACGGTAAGCAATTTGATTATCTGTGGGGTGAACTTCGTAAGCTGAACGCAGATCTTGTGGATGAGCATTATTATAAAAAGCCCGACTGGTTTCTTAACAATGCAACACGCTATGATAATTATGACCGAAGGGGACCCAAAGTTTTTGCCGGAGAATATGCTTCGCACAGCGATAAACAGGAAACTATTCCGGAATCGCGTAATAACTGGGAAAGTGCTTTAACCGAGGCAGCCTTTATGACCGGCCTGGAACGTAATGCCGATGTCGTGCACATGGCTTCGTACGCGCCGCTCTTCGCGCATGTAGACGCCTGGCAATGGCGCCCTGATTTGATCTGGTTTGATAATTTGAGAGTAGTAGGTACGCCGAATTATTATGTTCAGAAAATGTTTTCCAATAATAAAGGTACCAATTTAGTCCCAATCCTTAAAAACAAGCTGGCGCTGACAGGGAAGGACAGTCTGTACGCAAGCGCCACGATTGATAAAAAGGCAAATGAATTACTGATTAAATTGGTTAATGTTTCCTCCAAATCGATGTCGCTTGTAGTTTCCGTGGAGGGTGCATCAATCGATAAAAAACCGGTTACCAGCCAGACATTGGAGGCGCCAGACAAATATGCTTATAACACGCTCGATAATCCGAAAAATATTTATCCGGTCGGGAAAACCCTGGAAGCAAAAGGTAACAAGGTAATTGTGGCACTGGATGGGCAGTCGGTGGTGTTATTAAAGATACCGTGTAAATTATGAATTAGGAGATTTGAAGATTAGGAGGATTTGAAGATTAGGAAGAAATGCGCTAAGCACTATCAACTATCGTCTGTAGTCTGTAGTCTGTGGACCGTGGACTATCGACTATGGACTATCCTTCTAGTGGAGTTTAATCAATCTTCCGCTGGAGGTTTGTTTTTCTATAATTACCTCGGTCGGGTTTCCGGTGTAATAAACATCTCCGGTAAATTCCAGATCAACGCTTAACTGACCGGTTACATTCACATATACATCCGCCATGCCGCGTTGCAACACATGACAATTTTGAGCCACCAAACTATCGGCATGAACATACGCTGATCCCCATCCCCAAATGTCTGCTGTTTGGGTTTTACCTTTTACTTTAAAATACCCAAAATTGTCCGATGACATATATATTCCGCAAAAATTGGCATCCAGGTTGACATCTACCTCACTAACTTTCCACCAGTCGACAATTACAAAGTTATCGCATTTGAAAACGCCTTTGGTTTTTAAGCTTATAGGTTCATGAATATCAATATGAGGGCCCGATGTTAAATGTACCTCCAGCTTTATCTTCTGGTATTTTCGCGACCAGTTTTCTTTTACCGAATGATTTAAGTATAAAACTCCATTCTTCGCCTCTATGGAAACGTAAGATTGGAGATTTTCCCCGGTGGTGATTAGTACCTTGTTAAGGGTATCATTAACCAGTGTGATATCAAAGATATTTTCAATGTTAATGGTAGAGAATGCAGAATCAATGTTAACTTCCCTGGTTGTGGTATCCCCGGCATCAAAAAGAGCTTTGTTGCAGGAAGTCTGGTAAACGGAAAATAATGTCAGAAGACAGTAAAGAACTACCTGGCTTGCAGATATTGATGAGATATGTCTCACTATCCGATTGATAAGATTATTACCCGCTTCCTGTCCCATTCGATATGTATTAATAATGCCAGCGATAACCAACTCCGAACTCAATAAAATCTGCAATTGCAAACCAGTGAGCTTTGATGGCAACACTTGTCAGCCAGTGGCGGTTTAATTGATATCTGAGGCCAATTTTATTACTTATCATACCAGGTTTGGTATAACCATTTTTCAGGTAAATACCAGGTTGAAAAAGGGTCGAGAACCGTCCCATTTTCAACTCATACGAGGCATTAAGTGTTATCCGCAGATCGTCACCTTTCCTGGCTGTATCACCATCCAGTTCAATCTCCTTTTTCAGTGAAGGATCATTATAAACTGTTAATGCTGCCCCCAGCCAGCTTGTTCTGCTTATTTTATGTGCAAATTCGGTCGACAATGCTGTAGGCCAGAAGCTGTAACTATACCTTCGGGAGATTTGCTTTTCCCCTGTTATTCCCATTAATATCAATTGGTTTTTCCCCGGTTCGTCCGTTTCCTTAGGCTGAGCCAGGATAAATTTGGAAGGATTGCTTAATGAATATTGAATACCAACAAAGGAAGTAACCAGGTTAAGACCTTTGTTTGGCTCCCGGAATCGTCCGTTTGAAACATGAGTCATCCCAAGCCCCAGTTTCATTTGCATTTGGGGCGAAACACGAACCAGTCCCTCCAGGCAGTAATTGATGTAAACGTTTAAATTGGAACCGATAGCCACGTCAAAATAATTATTGTCCAGATCAAACTTTTTGGTGATGTAACTTACGCCGAAAGAAATTCGGTTTCCAAGGTTGAACCTGCTGTTAAGCGGGAAGAAATACCTGTCAAAATAGCCGAAAACAGCATTAACCTGTCCAAATATTTCGTTATTCCCCAGACCGGAATGATAAAATCCGATACCAAGGCGGGGATAGTTATAATAGTTATTCCATTTTTTCTC
>DATBXH010000755.1:0-5661 GCA_036514375.1 Bacteroidales bacterium
TGAGTTTGATAATTGTACTGTGATCGAAACCGTTTTAATGGGACATCAATCCCTGCTTGCGGTGATGAAGGAACGTGAAACGTTGTATGCAAAGGTTGATTTCTCGGATGAAGACGGGTTACGCGTATCGGAGCTGGAAGAACAATTTGCAGGCATGGACGGCTGGAATGCCGAAAGTGATGCCGCCAGTTTGTTAAGTGGTTTAGGTATCAGGGAAGAGTTGCACTACAAACTCATGAAAGAATTAAGCGGAAAGGAGAAGGTTAGGGTGTTGCTTGCCCAGGCTTTATTTGGTAAACCGGATAATCTTCTGCTTGATGAGCCTACCAACGACCTTGATCTTGAAACCATTACATGGCTGGAGCAGTATCTTTCCAATTTCGAAAATACAGTGCTCGTGGTATCACACGACAGGCATTTCCTCGATTCCGTTTCAACGCATACAGTAGATATTGATTATGGGCGGATTGATCTTGTACCCGGAAATTACAGCTATTGGTACGAGTCGAGCCAGTTGGCACTCCGTCAGCAGCAGCAGCAAAATAAGAAGTCTGAAGAAAAGCGTAAGGAACTGCTTGAATTTATTGCCCGTTTTAGTGCCAATGTGGCCAAATCGAAGCAGACGACGAGCCGCAAAAAAATGCTTGAGAAGCTGAATATTGAAGAGATAAAGCCTTCCACACGCAAATATCCCGGTATCATATTTACTCCAGGTCGGGAACCCGGTAACCGGATTCTGGAAGTAACTAATTTGAGTAAAAGTGCAGAAGGAGATGTGCTTTTTAAAGACGTTAATTTTACGATCGAGAAGGGGGACAAGGTTGCTTTTATATCCCGCGATCCGCGTGCAATGACTGGTTTATTCGGGATCATTGCCGGAGATGAGGAGCCGGCTACCGGTTCTATCGAATGGGGTATTACCATCACAAAGGCATACCTACCTTTGGATAATTCCGGTTTTTTTGAGAATGAATTAAGTATCATCGATTGGCTGGCGCAGTATTCCGACGATTCCAGTGAAATTTATTTACGGGGTTACCTCGGCAAAATGCTTTTTTCGGGCGATGAGGTGAATAAAAAAGTAAAGGTGCTTTCCGGAGGCGAAAAGGTTCGTTGTATGATTGCCCGCATGATGCTTCATGATGCCAATACCCTGATTTTGGATTCACCGACAAACCATTTGGATCTTGAGTCGATTCAGGCTTTCAACAATACCCTGACAAGGTTTAATGGAATTATTCTCATGTCGTCACACGACCATGAATTCATTCAAACCATCTGCAACCGGGTGATTGAATTAACTCCCAAAGGTATTATTGACAAGCGGATGGATTATGACGATTATATTTCGGATGAGATACTAAAGGAACAACGGAACAGAATGTATTAGTAAAGACAAAAATACAAAGACACGAAGAAGGAACTAAGCTTCGTGTCTTTGCATTTTTCATTTAAAGCTTTATAACGAAGCCCCCGTTGCCCTTTATCTTCAGCTCAACGCTCTGCTTGGGCGAAAGAGTAATGGTCTTGTTTTCGAACGATGCGCTATCGGCTCCGTCAGTAATCAGCTGACCCGATTGGTTCCCTGCCAGGAACGGAAGCTTGATGGATACTGTTTTTTCTACATTCTCTCCGTTAATACCGGCAACATACCAGTTATTACCTGATTTGCGCGCAATAATTACCAGTTTGCCCGGATATCCGTCGATAAACTTTACATCTTCCCAAGTGGTGGGTAATTCCTGCATAAAGGTTTTTACATAGACTGGCACCTTTGCCATTCCTGAAGGGATTTCTGCAAAATGTTGAATACCGGCAATAAATAAAACAGAAAGCGCCAGCTCGAATGCATTGGTAGTAACCCTGTGAATTCTTGGTATTCCTGAGAAACAGGTTGGTGTAAAGTCCATAGTTTCGAAAATGTTTCTGGTGAATGGCATCATGCAACTGTGGCTGGCTTCAAGATCAGCATTTTTCTGTTCAAACGTAAGAAATTCGTATCCTTTAATGGCCTCCATATTCACCAGGTTCGGATAAGTTCGTTGCCATCCCCTTGGCAGGGTACAGCCGTGGAAATTGACCAGAATACCAAATTTGGCAGCGTCTTCCAGAATATCCTGATAATAGTCAATCATGGATTGACCGTCGGCACCAAAGAAATCGACTTTTACTCCTTTAATGCCAAAAGCTTTTAATATCTGGAACTCGCGGGTGCGCGATTCCTTGGTCAGCATCATATTTCTAGGATGGTATGGTGTGGTATTCCAGTCGCCTGCCGAGTTATACCACAGAATTAAACCAACGTTTTTGGTTTTGGCATAGTCGGCAAGTTCCTTAATTTTATCATAACCAATTTGAGTGTCCCAGTCAGCATCAATCAGGCAGTATTGCCATTTCATATCTGCAGCATAATCAATGAATTCTTTCTGAACGCTATATATGGTAGCATTATCTTTCATGATAACCCAGCTCCACGAAGCATGCCCTGGTTTCAGATAAGCAGAAGCATCATACTTCGCAGGTATGGCAAGGTCCGTACCGAGAGTCGATTCTGCAATGGTGGCTAGGTTGTCTCCTAAAGCAATAATTCTCCATGGCGAGTACCATGGAAGTTTCGATTCCGGATAAACCACTCCGTTCGTATAATTTTCAGTAGGTTGTGGAAAATTGATGCTGTATTCGCCATCAGGAGATTGCTGGCTGAGGCGCGAAGCACAATAATCTCTTCCAAGTCCTGTTTCGGACACCACAAACCAATATTTTTCATAATTGAATAGAGCCGGAAAAACCCATCCGGCCTGGAATGGTGCAGGAGTGCCAACGGCGATGCCCATATCATAATTTTCTTCGTAAGATGGTTGGGAGTGTTCCCACCCAGTTTTGGCATCAGGACAGTGCTGAAGCCACGCTTTGGTTGTTTTATAAAAATGGAACGAAGAGATTTCCTGTTTAATTTTTTTAATTTCTGTGGATTGGTCCGGGAAATAATACCGAAAAGCAACGCCGTCGTTCGAAACCTGGAAAATAATATCCATTTTCTGACCGGAAGCACTCTTTACATGAAATATCCGCTTGTTTCCGGTATAAGAGCAATTCAACTTTTTTCCGTAACCTAACGTGTAATTGTCTGTTACTGTTTCAACATTTGATGCGGATTCAAGTGTCAGTTTTGTTGAAAAATCTTCATCTTCTCGGACAATACCTAGTTTTGAAGGCGCAAGAATCTGCTTTCCTGCAAAAAAAACGGAATACGTGGCATTACCCTCGTTAAGATCAAACCTGACCATTATTTTCTTGTCAGGACTCGATACCTCCGCATTGGGTTTTGAGTATGTATCCGGAGGTAATAAACTCATAGCTGAGATGGTTGCAATAATTAGTTTTGTCAGGTTCATGTGAAATTTAATTAGGTAATGAATAAATATTTTATAAAAATATAAAGGTCGGTCAAATATCTTATATGATAAAGTGGTACTGATTTTTTTTAATGTCTGCTATATACATCTGGCAATCGACGTTTTGCTTGTTTGAAAGTTACCAAAGATAACAGTTTTGTAATAAACAGGAATCATGAATTTTTCATCTTTACAAAATCATTATTAGTTGTCTGATCCGGATCGTACGTCAACTTTGTTAAACTGCCTAAATTCCAAATAACTGTCTGAATCATTCTTGCTTAGTAAGAATAAACCCGTTCACTTGTTTGAGTTAAGTTGATTTTTTTGAAAAACACTTTTGACGTTTTGTTGTTTTAGCAGGTATTAATTTAATGGCTTTTTGACTTTAAAACATTAATTTCCTTTAGACTTAGGATTATATCAATGCGTCAGATTAAAACCAATATCAAATCACATTTGAAAGAATTTAAAATAAACTACGATAACTACATCGATTTGTTGATTAGCCATAAATCTATTGTAGAACGGATATATAATGGAGCCAGACCGGATGCAGTGGAGAAATATATAAACCGTGGTAAGTTACTGGCGCGTCAGCGGATCAATCTCCTGGTCGATGAAGGCACTCCTTTTTTGGAATTGTCCTTATTTGCTGCTTACAATCAATATAATAATGAATTTCCATATGCCGGAATTATTACAGGCATAGGGGTAATCCATGGAATCGAAACAATTATTGTTGCGAATGATGCCACTGTAAAGGGCGGGACATATGTACATGAAACCATAAAAAAACATATCCGGGCACAGGAAATTGCATTGCAGAACGGGCTGCCTTGTGTTTACCTGGTTGATTCGGGTGGCATTTATCTGCCTGAGCAGGCAAATGTTTTTCCGGATAGGTTCGACTTTGGAAGAATTTTTTATAACCAGGCCAGACTTTCTGCAGAAGGTATTCCGCAGATTTCGGTTGTTATGGGTTCCTGTACTGCCGGTGGTGCCTATATTCCAGCTATGAGCGATGAAGTAATCATGGTGAAAAACCAGGGGACAATTTTTATTGGTGGACCTCCATTGGTTAAAGCAGCAACAGGAGAGCATGTGACAGCCGAAGAACTCGGTGGAGCATTGGTTCACACATCAATATCCGGTGTTGCCGATCATCTTGCCGAGGATGATGTGGATGCCATAAAAATGTGCCGGGATGTTTTTAAAACGTTAAACCGGCCGGGAAAACAATATATTGAAAGAGTAAAACCTGTTGATCCGGTGTATCCTATCGAAGAACTTTATGAACTTATTCCCGCAGACGAAAAAAAAGCAATCAATGCTTATGAAATAATTGCAAGGTTGGTTGACGGAAGTGAAATGCATGAATTCAAGGCGGAATACGGGAAGAAATTAATTACCGGTTTTGCCCGGATGATGGGATATCCTGTGGGTATTATTGCCAATAATGGTTTTTTGGACTCGGACTGTTCACAGAAAGGAGCCCATTTCGTTGAACTTTGTAATTTTCGTGAGATACCTCTGGTTTTTCTTCAGAATATTTCAGGTTTCATTGTTGGAAAGAAGTATGAACATGAAGGCATTGCCAAAGATGGAGCCAAATTTATCCATGCAGTGGCAAATGCCAGTGTGCCGAAGTTTACGGTGGTTTTCGGAGGGTCTTATGGTGCCGGCAATTATGCCATGTCCGGCAGGGCGTTTGATCCTAACTTTTTGTTTATGTGGCCTAATTCGCGTATATCAGTAATGGGGGGTGAGCAGGCTACAATGGTATTAAAATCGATAAGGGAAGGCAAAGATGGCAACAGCCAGGCAAACGGATTAATCGAACAATTTGAGAAAGAAAGCACTGCGTATTACAGTTCTTCGAGACTTTGGGATGATGGTGTTATTGATCCTGCAGATACAAGGTGGATCCTGGCGTTGTGCATTAGCGCATCTTTGAATCGCGAATTCGAAAAGCCAAGGGCAGGAGTTTACAGGATGTAAAAATTATGTCGTACAAACCATGGACAATTCCTGGTGGTAATCCATGGTTAACATTTCGTTTATAATGATTTATAAATACATAGAACTACAAACTTTACCGGGAGTTGTCAATCTTTGGTTAAACAGGCCGGAGAAGCGGAACGCATTTGATCATGATATGATTTTGGAAATTAATCATGCTCTTGGTATCATCAATGATATAGAAGACAACGTTGTGCTGGTTTTACGAGGGAGAGGAGAAGCTTTTTGTGCAGGAGCAGATCTT
>DATBXH010000756.1:0-2041 GCA_036514375.1 Bacteroidales bacterium
ATCGTACTGTACGAACCTATATTAGTGACTATAGGATGTACCATAGGCCAGTTGATTATGAATATCAGAATCAGAGATTTTAAAAATCCCGAAAGCAAATTAGCTTTTCACCTGGTTATTATTCGATTCATTTTAAAAGCAATGCTGGGATGGTTGTCGTTTATTACCGTCACATTTAATATGAACCGGCGGGCTATTCACGACCTTGCAAGCGGATCCATCATGATCGCGAATAAAATAGAAGATAAAGCATAGATAATGGGGAAGCGGGGTGGGCATGATGCGGGGGTTGCTCACTATTGCTAGTAAAAAAGAAATAGGAAACGTACTCCTGCACGATGTATAGGCTCAAAGGTTGTGCCTCATTTAAAAAATAATATGAATATCCGTATTTATAACTAACATCACATTAAGTTTTTTGTACCTTTTTGTAGCCACAAAAATGTACCGAAAAAAGGCTTGACGGGCTGAACGCGTTCCGTCTCCTTCGTCGACTGCACTTGAACGGCACCCCGCCAAAGCGGTATTTGTTCTTTTAGCCTTCGGCTCCTCTGAATAAAATACGTACCTTAATTCGAAGGCGCGAAGCGTTAAATAATAAATTCCTTTTTGACTGGGCGCCGTTCAAGCGAAGGCGAGGCACGAGCCGGCGCGCGTTTGTCCAGTCAGAGTTTTTGGTTACTTTTTTCGATAAAAAAGTGACAAAAGAAAACTAAAACTCTCTTATACAAACAGGGTTGTTAAACAAACGGATACTCATTAAAAAGAATATAGTTTCATATGAAAGAATATTTAATTACGAAAAGACCAAAGATTACAATCTATTTAATTTTGATATTATTTGTATCAAACATTGTTACATTGATTTCTTCCCGGATAGGTGAATTAGTAATGCTATATCCTTCTAATCTGGGAGAACCATGGAATTGGTATAAACTTATTACCTATCCTCTGTATGTAGGAGGATTGATTACTTGGTTTTTAATTTCGCTTGCTATGCTGTGCTATGGTTACATAATCGAAAATAGAGTAAAAAGAACAGACTTATTTGGTTTAATACTGATTTCGAGTATAGTTGGCGGATTAATATGTATGATTTTTAATCAAAATAATGAGTTCGATGTGCCAATAGCTTCTCCATCGATGATTGCCTGGGGATATTGGGCTGCAACAATTGTAATTGGATTAAAGTATTGGAAATCTCTTAATTTATTTGAGAAAATTGTTCTTGGATTAGGATTTTTAAGCATCCTGAATATTTGGAACGATAATTTTGGATTTCTTTTGGGCCAGATAATAGTGATTATTCTGATCATGATTTTGACCACTATAAAAGTAATGAGATAAACAGGCATAGCAGGACATATAAGTAATGGTGCTTTTTGTGAGTTGCCAAGCGCAGTGCTTCTAATGTAGTTTCCGCTCCGGTTGATAACAGATTGCTTCGAAAACCATAGCTACTCGTATGAAAGATGATGAACAAAATACTAAAAAACAAAACGTGAGACAATTCCTAACCTTTTTGCAATTCAAATATGCTCAATTTTGTATGACTCCTTCGGAGTCACATGTTTATAGGATATAAAATCTTTCTATACACATACGACCCCGGCTGGGGTCGTATGTTCTAAGCTAAACAGCATGGAATACTATGTATAAAAAACCGGAGAAATCCTGTACATCCAATCTTACTTTTTTATAATTTGGAAGCGAAAACCAATTGAATACGAATAACATCACATGCAACGCTAACTGTTAGAAAGCAATGGAAAAACCGGGCACAAATATCATAACCTTTGATAGGTATGCATGGGATAAAAGCGAAGAAAAGCTTACAAATGTCAGCGACAATGCAAAAACTCCGGAATTCGATTTAAATTAAAATAATAAATCACAATTTATATGAACAATCAAACTGAAGAACAAAAAAAAGCCGGCTTTTGGATTAGGCTTCTGGCAACATGGATAGACTTTATATCGATTTATTTACTGTTAAAAGGATTTTTTTATTTTTTACTGGGCTTCCACATAAATCTTTATT
>DATBXH010000757.1:0-4434 GCA_036514375.1 Bacteroidales bacterium
TGAGTTCGATTTTTTACTAATAGCATTTCTATATTCATTCTCTGCATCGTTATATTTCTGTTCGTTATACAGTTTATTTCCTTCCCTGATAAACTTTCGTTCAGTTTGTGCTGATATTGAAACGGATGCAAAAACTAATATGATTAAAAAAAATCCTTTCATGATTTAAAGATTTAAGCCTTAAACAATTGAAGTTTATCCGACAATTTGGTTTTTCGTTCCAAAATGATTAATTCAAAGAGTAAGAGAAATAGTGCCATACCCATTGGCCATTGAAACTGGTTCTCGAATTCGGCATAGACTTTACTTTCGTATTCAGCTTTGCTCATTTTCTTTATCCTGTCGAAAATAGTATTAAGTCCAAGCTGTGTGTTGGTAGCCCTTACATAAATGCCGTTACCAGCTGACGAGATTTCATTAAGCATTTGCTCGTCTAGTTTACTGATTACCACATTGCCCTGGGCGTCTTTAATATAATTTTTTTGCCCATTTGGTCCTTCTATAGGAATTGGGGCTCCTTCGGGTAATCCAACACCAATTGTATGAACAATGATGCCTTTATCGGCAGCTGCTTTGGCAGCAGCAACAGCATCATCTTCATGATTTTCTCCATCAGTGATCAGGATAATTGCTTTGTCTCCTTTATAATCAGGAGTAAAAGACCTGTCGGCCAAGCTAATGGCAGCGCCGATAGCTGTTCCCTGAACAGGAACAGAGTTTGTACTAATGGATGAAAGGAACATTTTAGCCGAAATATAGTCACTGGTAATGGGCAATTGTGTATAAGCTTTACCTGCAAACACTATTAAACCAATCCTGTCATTCTCTAATTGGTCGACCATTTTGGAGATGGCTTGTTTGGCCCGTTCCAGACGGCTAGGTTGAATATCTTCAGCCAACATACTATTTGAGACATCAAGTGCAATGATAATCTCTACTCCACGATGCTTCTTCTCCTGTAATTTGGACCCAAATTCAGGACCAGCCAAACCAAAAATAAAAAAGGCCAATGCTGTTAACAATATTATCAGCTTTATAACTGGTCTGGTTTTGGAACGTTCCGGCATAAGCTCCTGTATAAGGGATTGGTCTCCAAATTCTTTCAATAATTTTTTCTTTTTGCCGGTTAACATCCAAAACAAAATAATTATAACTGGTATAACCAGCAAAAGATATAATAACTCTGAATGTGCAAACTGAAACATGTTGTCCAGTGTATTATAAGGTTTTAATTTAATCCCAAATTTAATCCTTATTGGTATTCAATGTAATAAATATCAATTAAGGCATTGTTCGCAATACAGTAAACCGAAGTAAAAGTTCAAATGCCAGGAATATGGCTGCAGCTATGGCAAACCAGAAATATTCATCTTCCCGCTTCGCATAATCATTTACCTCGATTTTCGATTTTTCTAAGCGGTCAATTTCGTGGTAAATATCCCGAAGTGTTTTATTATCGGTTGCCCTAAAATATTTCCCGCCAGTCATCTGTGCAATTTGCTTAAGCAACCCTTCGTCTATTTTTACTTCAAAGTCCTGATATTGAATTCCAAATGGTGTTTGAACCGGCATTGGCGCCATACCAATCGTGCCAACACCAATGGTATATACTCTTACTCCAAATGTTTTGGCTATTTCGGCCGCAGTTAATGGAGCAATCGAACCTGCATTATTTTCTCCATCAGTGAGGAGAATGACAATTTTACTTTTACTTTCGCTGTCTTTAAGTCGGCTTACTGCAGTAGCCAAACCCAAACCGATGGCAGTACCATCTTCGATCATTCCACTTTTGACATCTTCAAAAAGATTCATAAGCTTCGCATGATCTGTGGTTAGCGGACATTGAGTAAAGCTTTCGGAACTGAAAATAACCAAACCAATACGGTCAGACGGACGACCTACAATAAATTCATTGGCAACCTTTTTGGCAGCATCTAACCTATCAGGGCTGAAATCGCGCGCGAGCATACTACCTGAAATATCAAGTGCCAGCATAATATCGATCCCCTCGGAGGTTACGTTGTGCAAATGGTTGGTAGATTGAGGCCTGGCCAATACTACAATTATTAGTGCTAAAGCTACAGACCTTGAGGCAAAGATACTATGACGTAGCTTAATCCGCCACGATGCATGTGCCATCTGCATGAACCGTTCTGTTTCGGATACCCGGATCGATGGCTTTATCTGGTTGTTTCTGAGTATATACCATATTATTAAAGGGATAAACAGGAACAACAAATAAAGAAAACCAGGATTCGCAAATGTTAAATTCCCCATATTCAGAATCTATATCCTATAATTCAATTTATAATTTTTGTTCAGGCTCATTGATCTTACCTTCTTCAGCTTCAGTAGTTTCAATCGACACGGAAACTATAGGTCTTGTATTATTTACAAACTGATATGCATTCAGCAGGTTTACCTCATTTTCGTCAGGTAAAGGTTGCCATTTTGCAAATTTTACAAGATCAGCCGTCGAAAACATCTGATGAATCAGCTCAATATTATTTGGATCCTCCAATCCGGCAGATTTTAATACATTAATTATTTCTTCGCTTGTCATTTCCAATGCATTAACTTGGAATCTGTTAAATATGTACAGTCTGATGATTTCTGTAAGTTTGGTATAATAAGGTTTTATTTTACCGCTTTGCCAAAGTTTTTCAGCCCGTAAAACATCGAGTTCCCGTAATGCAATTACATGAGGATGTTCAATGACTCTATCAGTCCCAAATAATGGTTCTTTCTTACGCAATTTTATTATAAACCAAATAAAGAAACCAATCAATATGAGACCAAAGAAACCTGCGATATACATCCAGTAGTCCAATAATGAAAACCGCACTGAGAGGGGAGGTTTTATGTCTCGAAAATCCTTCGTAGTATCTACCGGTATAGTATTGACAGTCAAGTTTAAAGCTGCTGAATGTAACGTATCTTTGTTTTGTCCTATCGTATAAGGAAAAGCAATGGGCGGAATCTGGTGATAGCCACTATCAAAACTCGTAATGAGCATATCCTGAACGATATGTAATTTACCATTCTTTCTGGAAAAATCAGGGGGAAAGGTTTTAACTACTTCAATAGTAGATGAAATAGTATCGGTGAAGACTGGTAAATTAACTTTAGCATTACCAGGTATTTCAATATCAAAATGCAGTTTGACCTGATCTCCTATTTTAATTACAGACGAATCAAGCCTGGCATTCACCTGTTGTGCTATTGAAACAACATTTTGTAACAAAACAAAAGCAATTGCTAAAGTTCCACCTTTCAAGTATTTTATAAAAGTTTTTCTCCTCATCGCTGCTTAAACAAATTCATTAAAGGTTTAACGTAATCCTCATCTGTTTTGATCATTACATTGTCCACTCCACTTCTTGAGAAAAGATCGTTCAACGCGGATTGCCTATTTTTCCACCATTGGGCGTACGTTTCGCGTACTTTTTTATTGGAAGTGTCCACCCAAAGTTGCTGGCCTGACTCAGCATCTTTCACCTGGACAAGGCCAATTGGTGGTAATTCAGCTTCGCGTTGGTCGTAAACCCTGAGGGCAACCAAATCGTGCTTACGATTAGCTATCTTAATGGCATCTTCAAAATCCGGGCTAATAAAATCCGATATCAGAAACGCTACACTTCTTTTCTTTATGGCATTTGTCAGATAACGAAGCCCCTCAGATATATCAGTAGTTCGATTCTCAGGTTCAAATTCAATTAATTCACGGATAACCCGAAGAATATGCTGGCGTCCTTTTTTAGGGGGGATAAATTTTTCGACTTTATCCGTAAAAAGAATTACTCCAATCTTATCATTGTTTGTTATAGCAGAAAAAGAGATTACTGCGGCAAGTTCTGCCAATAGTGTTTTCTTGAGACGCTGGCTGGTGCCAAATTCACGCGATCCACTAACATCAATCAGCAAAACCACAGTTAATTCTCGTTCTTCCTCAAATACCTTTACAAAAGGGTGATTGAACCTGGCTGTAACATTCCAATCAATGTTTCGAATATCGTCTCCGTACTGATACTCCCGTACTTCGCTGAATGCCATACCACGACCTTTAAAAGCACTATGATATTCACCGGCAAATATATGGTTTGTCAGTCCCCGAGTCTTTATCTCTATTTTTCTAACTTTCTTTAATAATTCAGTAGCTTCCACAATATGTTTTGTCAGGTTATTCCTCTTTGGCGGTAAATACGGTGAAGAACCATTCTTCACGTTTCAGTTTTACCACATATTTCACACCATCTTTCGTATATTTCCATGTATTCTTTCCGGCAGATTTATAATTTTTATCCAAATCTTTTTTTACCTGCAGGAGATTGGAATAATCACTCATTAATTTGGTAGATGTGCAAATATCTTTTTCCGATAAGAACAGAAGCATTGTCTGATCAGTAATTTTATTGATGTATTTCAGGTACTTAT
>DATBXH010000758.1:0-3973 GCA_036514375.1 Bacteroidales bacterium
TCTTTGTGCTTCCATAAATTTTTCATAATAGGATTTAGGTTCCTTCTTAGGTTCGTTGTGATTGGAATCTAAATTGTTTGATACATTGGTCTCATTAACTTTATCGTCAAAAGCAGTACTTCCGATTAATTCCAAAATCAAAATTGCTTTTTCATATTCGATAATAAGATTAGGCTCTACTCCGGAAATCGATTTTAATTCAGCCAGTCTATTTTTAAGAAACTCTATTGGTGTGTATGCTTCCATGTGTTTAAAGGTATAGGTTTGTTTATATTTTGTTTTGACTTCACCTGCGAAGCAAGAATGAGGCTTGTGCTTATCTGGTATTACGAAGCGTTTCAATATTAAAGCCATTGATAAGCTGCAGGGATTTTAATATGATTCAAATATACGATAATATAATCAGCGTTCCGTTGATTTATTCTACGTTGAGCCGGGGCCACTGAGAATTTATATTACTCTGTGTCCTCTGTGTAATGATTTTTTTAATTGAAACCGGGAGTCAGTAATCAGACTCTAGTCTTCTCATCCCGTTACATTTACTGCACCCTTAAATTATCTATGATTAGCCCGTCTGCCTCGGGTATGACAAGGCGGATTTTATAATTGCCGGCATTGATACTGGTCCCTGTGGTTGTGGTAACCTTGTCCCATTCGTGTTGCGAAGGCGAAAAATAGACCGTGCCCTTATATAAAACAGTACCTACATCAGATACAACTGACAGTAAAGCAATAATATAGTTTCAATATTATAAAAGAAAACCATTATAAAACTTTGTCAATTAAATGATAAATACTATCAATTATTAAATTGCTCCGCCTTACAAATAAATTTTGATTTCATTTTATTTCCACGCTTGGAACAATAAAAAAACCAATCATAAAGCTGCAATATTCTACAACGATATGTGTGGTTATCTTCTCTGTCGATAAGCAAGTTTAACCCCTTTGTATAAACAATACCATCGCCATTATACTTGCCAAAGAAATCACCCGCGGGGTTACCCTGTTTATATGTTACATCAACAGGTACCCACCCATAATTTTCTAAGTAAAAATCAGTCCAAACATGAGGGGTGCCATCTGGTCGGACCATTATAACAGGCCTTGAAGGTATTCCTTTATACCTGAGTAAAGATATATAAATGATACTGAAGCCCCCACAGTCTCCTCCTCCGTTTGATAACACTTTTTGCAAACTTTTGCCGGGTTTTATGTAGTTATAGTGTGAAGCCACATATTCATAGCAGCGCCTGGCATAGTCAATATAACCCGATGAATGGGACCAAATTGCATCACTAATCAACTGGATCGTCTTATTATTAGGATCTATTGACTCACCGCTTATCCCTGTATATTGTTTGAAGATATTAGAAGAGGTATCGTATGGAAATTCCTTTGTAACCTTATTAAAATTAAAATTATAACGATGAATGGTAACATCAAAATCAAAAGATGTTTGTGTTTTTTTATGAGCCGCAAGAGCATCAGTACCATATATCCATCTGATGTACTTATCATCACTTTCAGAAATATCTCCAACCGAACCATTATTTGTTCTTACATTACTGATATCCTGATATTGATTTGTTTGAGGGAGAGGCATTATAACAATCAATTTTGTCAATTGATTGCCCCGGTTCTTTACAATCACTTTGTTTGTAATATGATAACTATTATTCCAGTAAGACTGAGCAATGGAATTCTCACCTTTCATGATCAGGAAGGCTGTGAGTATTATTTGTATTCTAAACAACATATTACAAAATTTTAACCCTAAAATAAGGTTTATACATATTATTGAAAAAAGTATCTTTATAAGGAAACTCTAAAACCATAACCAAAGACTTTATCAATTTCTGGAAAGTCTAAGCCACGACCATTAGAATTTTGCCAATTCATAAATAGTTCAATAAGCTGATTGTGTTGACTATCGAAATTTACTCCAATTTCCGCTATACGATATTGAAAAGGTTCTTTATCCCAACCTCCTTTATACAACATTTCTGCTGCCACAAAACGGTTTTGAATAGACTCGTAATAAAATTTGCAATACCCAAAAGTTCTTTTCAATGCTCTTCGTTGAATCCCTGTTTCAAAAAGAAAGGCATTCAACAATATGCGCTTGGCATTGACAAGTTTGGGTTGCGGAAAATATTTATAACCTCCATTAAAATCGAATACCCAATTTCCTGATCGGTCCTCACTGTAATAATTTGCTTGCAGCTTGTAAAACTCAAAAGATCGTGAACCTCCATTATTAAAACCATATATATTCATGTATGTAAAACGATCAACATAAGATATTACATCTGTAGCATGCTGGCTTTCATGATTATAATCTATTTCGATAATACAATGGCTTGATTTACCTATCATTTTACTAAACGGTAAATACTCAAAAAAAGAAGAAACTCCTAAATTTGCTCTCCATAATTGCCACGAAAGTCTTCTGTTGGGATCAAAATCATGAATATTAACGAAGCCACCGCATAGAAAACTAAAATTAACCTTGTTAGCAAGTAAACGTAAAACACCAAATTCACCACCTACTTTATTATTCCACTTTTTACCAAACTTGCCCATATTCATGGCATATGAATCAGGACTGATTGTGAATGGTAAATCAAATTTAGAAGTTTGAGAACTTGTAATCACTGAAACTTCATTTTGTCCAAATGATTGATTTATAGTTAAACCTAAAATAAATATAACTGAGTAATATTTTATACTCTCATAATAAATGCCTTTCGCTGCCATCATTTCGAAAATTAGTTTCTAAGTTAGCGGTCAATATAAACAATTTGGGTGCACTATTTACGTTTTTCTTCATTATTGATTACCCGGTTCTTTATTCCAATGATCATATCTCTTAAAGGTACAGCTCCATCTTCCCTATACGATATAAAATTTTCCCATCATATATTACAGCCATACCAAAGCATACACCTTTCCATTTGGGGTTAATATTAATCCTTAATGTGAAAATGAGTTGCTTTTTTTATAAGTCGGATTAATCGGATTAATTTGAATTGCAGGTATTCCCGAAAAGCCATCTGGTATATAAATTCCATTTTCAAATCGTGCATCTACTATTGCAACAAAATAGCTATTTTTCATAACAAAATATTTAACCTGGGATTTATTTAAATGAATCAGGTCTTCAATCTTGCTATTAATGTTGAATTTTCGCAAATCCTCATATTCCAGTCTATACGAAAAAAAGGGCACCAAATCAACATGAGGCAAGTCTTCCTCGGTTAAATCCGTTTTATAAAATGATGTCCAACTCCAATCGTTCCTATTTTTCAGTTGCCTGACCCAATCTTTCAACACTGCCTTTTTTGCACTATCAAGTGTTTGTTGACAGGCTTACTGATATTGCTGTCTGTTGGCAAAAGAATATTGACTGGATTGATGTTTTGTGCAAGATAACTGTATTATCAAAGATAATATTAATCCAATATAAGGAAGAACGTGTAATACTCTATTCGTATTCATCTTGTTGCATTTTATTTCAACATATAAAATCTATAGTTTCCTTATGCTTGTAAGCTTTTACTGCACCCTTAAATTATCAATCAAAAGCCCGTCTGCCTCGGGTATGACAAGGCGGATTTTATAATTGCCGGCATTGATACTGGTCCCTGTGGTTGTGGTAACCTTATCCCATTCGTGTTGCGAAGGCGAAAAATAGACCGTGCCCTTATACAAGGCAGTACCATCTTCTGCAATTACAGACATGACAGCAACGATATCCTGATGGGTTGTGTTTTGATACTTAAACCGTAAACCATAAGTATCTCCTACTCCCACATGTATTGTCCATGCGATAGAATCATTCACCGGATTGTGAAAAGAAACGTAACCTTTACCATCAAATCCTTTTATAAAACTTTCGACGGACGAACCTGAGAAACCGGCATCCTCAGCCTCGTATGTCACAGCAGGGCGCACTGTTGGAGGGGCTTCT
>DATBXH010000759.1:0-2219 GCA_036514375.1 Bacteroidales bacterium
TCTCCTACACTGGCGGAAAGCTGTTCTGCAGAAATGGCATTGAATTGCGTTATTTCGTTCATAGACAAAATTGAATCGTTCACTTGTTGAGCGCCGTTATTTTGTTCTGCACTGGCATTGGCAATTTCCTGAACTAGTTTCGAAGTTTTCTGAACTTCAGGGATAATGCCGTTCATAAGTTGAGAAGCTTCATCAGTAAGCGAAAGACTCTCCTTTGCCAGTTGCTCAATTTCCACAGCCGCATCCTTACAACGTTCTGCAAGTTTTCGTACCTCAGCTGCAACAACGGAGAATCCCCTGCCATGCTCACCTGCACGTGCTGCCTCAACAGCAGCATTTAATGCCAAAAGATTAGTTTGAAAAGCAATATCATTGATAATCCGAATCTTTTCTGCAATATTCCTCACAGAAGCAAGACTTTTGGCCGATACGGTATTGATTTCCACAATATGATCGCTGGACTGAGTTGAGATTCTATCCGTTGCCCTGGCATTATCCGTATTCTGCTGGATGTTGGAAACCATTTGCTCCATAGACGACGAAATCTCCTCCAGTGAAGCAGCCTGCTTATTTGCCCCAACAGAAAGTTGCTGAGCGGTTGAATTTAACTGTTGCGAGCTTGTAGCTACATTGGTAGCACCCAAGTGAATATTCTCTACTATTTTCCTGAACCGGTTGCCCATCTCATTTAAAGCATTGATTAGCCAGCCTATCTCGTCATCTCTTTCGACTTTCAGATTTGATGTTAAATCACCGGATGCCATACGATTTGCATAATCCACGCCCAGAAGAATCGGCTTTGTTATACTTCGGGTTAAAAAGTAAAGAAGAACAAGCGTCAAAATAATGGATAATAAGCTAATTAAAACGATAGTATTTCGTACTTTTCTTGCGTCGGAAAGAGCATCGGAAAGCGGTATTCCTATGGCAAAGCTCCATGCACTACCGGTTTTCCCCACAACAAAGGGGACAGAGGATACATATAATTCCTGATTTTTAAATGACGAATAGGATTCCTGATTATAATCTTCGCCTTTGGCGATTGCCTGGGCAAACTCATCGATGTTTGAACCAACAATATCATTTTCTGTCTCTTTTAACTGCTTTCCAACTCTTGATTTATCTGAATGAGCGGCAATGATACCATCGCTACCATAAATGGCAGCGATATTATTATTACGTTGAATGAAGTCCTGAATACTATCCAGACTGATATCCAACCCAACTATGCCAAGAAACCTGCCATCCTTCTTGATAGGTACGGAAAAAGTTGTCATCAGGTACTTTTTGCCATTGGGTGTGTAACTCGAAAAGTAAGGGTTCAGAATAGCTTCAGTTCCTGTTTTCTGCGGATAATTGTAATACCTTGATTTTCTAACCTCTTCCTCTGTAGAAAGGGTCTCAACGATTTTTCCTTCCTCGCGGTAAAATGTAATTACAAACCTGCCGGCTTCATTACTTCCCATGCGATTAACAAAATCCTTATCACGGTTATCGAGAGCATCAGGTTCCCAGGTTGTCCAAATGCAAAGAAAATTAGGATTGTTTTCCAACACTTTCCTCAACATATTCATAAAGACAAATCTTCGGGAATCGACGGGAACGCTTTCAAACGATTCGAAACTTTGAGCCATGGTACGGGCAGCATCCATCCCACCTTCCAGTGACACCTTTGCTTTATTCGAGAACCCGACAGAAAGATCATGACCATGGCTAAAAGCCTCATTCCTCTTTATTTTACCGGTTACGCTGGTTACATAAAGAAGGTTACCCAAGAAAATAAGCATGATTAATCCGCCTACGGCTAGAAACAGCTTGCGCTGTAAATTAAGGTTTAATTTCATAAAACTAAGTTTGACCTTATTAGAGGAACTTAAATTTACAAAATTATGCTTCGCATCAAAAAAAGCGATAACAAAATCAACCTTAATTTTATAAGGTTTTTCTTAACCCAAGTTTATCAGAAGCTTAGGAAAGTCAGATTTTTATTTTACCGTATAACTGGCCTTCCCTACCAACGGGGCTCCTGATTCGGTTAAACCTTCAACATCAACCTTTATATTAGTGGGACTGTCTGCATTAAAAAAGGATACTGTGGCATGGCCATTTTCATCAGTAACAATTTTTGGGTCCCAATATATGGTAGTTCTCAGGTCAGGTTTTTCATGTTCAGGAAGCTTCACATCGTAATTGGGAGAATAAAATGTCCGCGCCTGATA
>DATBXH010000760.1:0-3455 GCA_036514375.1 Bacteroidales bacterium
TCAATGCTGGACTCCAAATCATCCGTAAAATATACCTTAAGTGAGTCGTTTTTAAAAAAAACACTTCTGTTAATAACACTTTGATCCATGATAACGATACTACCAATCTTTAAGGATGGAATTGGAATATTCACGACTGTAAATTCTTTCTTATCAATTAGTAAGGTATCCTGAGTTTCAGTAAGCAAATACACTGAGATGAATGCGCGTCCTGCATTTCTTGGAATTGTTATATATCCGTTACCTGATTCAAATAGAATACCATTGTGGGTTTTAAGGAAAAGCTTAAGTGTTTTTGATAGTTCATCCGGATATTGGATCTCCAAAGTATTATCTATCCCGGCATATAGGAGGTTGTGTTTTGAATTTACAGCTCTAGGATAAATCTTATGGTAGTATTTTCTTTGTAAAAGGGAATCCGATTTGCTCAGCTCCTGCCCATTTAATTGATATACAATGAACAATAAAAAGATAGGCAGAAGATATCTCATTGATGATATTTAAGTGTCACTTAATCAAATAATTTTGAATCTGATAATTGGCATAATCCTAAAATGTTGAGCTTTGGGTGTGACGGATATTACTTTAATAACCATTTCCCGACCAGGCAACTGTTTTTGAATGACATCAATTGCATTTTTGGAGAGTATAGGTCCTTTATTATCTTCATAAAAATAAGCACCTCCATATGTGAATCCTGAATTAAAAAAATCAATTTTATACCAATCATCACTTTCGGGTAAATCATTGGTAAAATAAAGCTTTAATGAGTCATTACCAAAAAAAATTTTACGATTAACGGTAGAATTTTCCTGAATAATGGTTTGGCCTATCTTTAGACAGGGAGAAGGGATACTTGATACAGTAAATTTCTTTCTACCAACAAGAACTGAATCATTATTTGAAACGACTAGGAAAATTCTAACATAAGAATTCCCAACAAATTTAGGGTCAGTAACAAATCTGTCACTATTCAATGGCTTTATAGAACCATTGTTGGTAGTTAAATGAACTTTATAAGGAAGTGTTTCGCCCTCGGGAAACATTACCTCTAGACTGTTGTTTATACCCGCATATAAATCGCCACTCCTCGAAGTAATGGAAACCAGTTGAATTTTATCCCAATATTTTTTAATAAGCATTGAATCGGTGGAATTTAAAGTCTGGGAGAATATTCTACATGAAAAAGAGAGAAAAAAAAATAAAAAGGCACGTTTTAACATAAGTAATTATTGAATAATATTGAAAATAAACTAATAAACTTCGAATTAAAAAATTAAAAGACATATAAATCTTTCAATTTTATTAATTTTGCGATCCTACAAATATAGCGGATATGCCATTAAATGTACCAGATAATCTACCGGCAATTGACGTTCTTAAAGAAGAGAACATTTTTGTGATGACCGAAACCAGGGCCATTCATCAGGATATTAGACCTTTAAAATTGGTTATTCTAAACCTGATGCCTGTAAAAATTACAACCGAAACGCACCTTTTAAGGATATTGTCGAATAGTCCGCTGCAGGTAGAGATTACTTTATTAAATATTGAAAATCACATTTCAAAAAATACACCTATTGAGCACCTTAGGGCATTTTATCTGTCCTTCAGTAAAATAAAGGATCAGAAATATGACGGAATGATAATTACAGGAGCTCCTGTTGAACTTCTAAATTTTGAAGAAGTTGATTATTGGAATGATTTAAAAACAATTATGGAATGGAGTAAGAGTCATGTAACGTCAACTTTATATATTTGCTGGGCTGCACAAGCAGGCCTTTATTATCATTACGGAGTACCCAAATATCCGGCCGATCAAAAAATATTTGGAATATTTAAGCACACAGTGAATAATCCTTTAATTCCACTGGTACGGGGATTTGACGAAGAGTTTCTTGCACCGCATTCGCGCCACACAGATGTTCACAAAGAGGATATTTTAAGGATAAAGGATTTGGAGATCGTTTCAGAATCCGAGGAGGCTGGCATTTATATTGTTGCTTCCAAAGATGGTCGTCAGATATTTGTTACAGGGCACTCTGAATATGATGCATGCACTTTAAAAAATGAATATGAAAGGGATGTAGCTAAGGGGTTAACAATTGAAATTCCTAAGAACTATTTCCCTGATGACGATCCGACCAAACCACCCAAAACTATGTGGAAAGGACATGCCAGTTTGTTGTTCACTAATTGGCTGAATTATTACGTTTATCAACAAACTCCTTATCTGCTGGAAGAAATCAATTAAAGATTTATTTGATTTCAATATGTGTAGCTGACTCATTATCAAGATACCAAGATAAAGCCCCGTTCAAGGGTTTTATCTTTTTTGCAGGAAAGATGGATGCTTCTTCCTCGTCAAATAAAATAGACTTTATCTGATCTGCCTTATTACTTCCGGTCACCAAAAAAACAATCTCACTTGCATTGTTAATAACTTTTCCGGTTAATGTTATTCGTTTCTGAAGCGTTTGCGGATGCTGCGATATGGAGCAAATAGCCATAGTCTCAAATAAATCGGCCTGACCGGGAAAGATAGAAGCAGTATGACCATCGTTGCCCATTCCTAAAAGAATCAAATCGAACACTGGCATGTTTTTCGAACATGGTACGTGAGCAAGAATTTCTCCTGTATAACGAACCACTTCACTTAATGGATCATCGCCCCCATGTATCGGATGAATATTATTCTTTGGTATAGCTACCTTAGAAAAAAGTAACCGAAATGCATTGCCATAATTGCTTTCCGGATCCTCGGAGAGCACACATCGTTCATCTACCCAAAAAAAATGAAGTCTGTTCCAGACCAAAGCTTTAGGGTATTCATTAGCCAAGATCTCAAACATCAATTGAGGTGTATTTCCCCCTGATAAAGCTATATAAAGGCTATCTCTATACTGAAGCATATTTTCGGTAAACCTTATGAAGTCCATGGCCAGCCTGTTTGCTGTATCATAAGGTGTTGGGAGTACTTGTGTTTTAAAATATGTCTTCATCAAAAAAGAAATTATATATAGTCGTGAGTAAAATTACATACTTTACTTAGAGCTCGCAATAATTTGAATCGCTGGTAAGATTTTTACAAGGATACCGCCATGTGCGTTCTGGACTGTCTATCAATAAATCTGCATTTTCGGGTCCCCAGGTTCCTGCAGGATAGCCATAAAGTTTTATATCAGTCTTTTCCTTCCATTTTTTAAGTATGGGGTCAATAAATTCCCATGTTGCCTCCACTGCGTCACCACGAGAATATAGAGTGGCATCTCCCAGCATACAATCGAGCAATAGACGCTCGTAAGCTTCAGGTAAATGGACATCTGAGAGTTGTGAGTAATGGAAATCCATTCCTACCTCCTGTACCTTAAATCCGGCACCAGGAACCTTCATTCCATACTTTAACAAAAGTCCTTCATCTGGCTGAATACGAATAATTAATTGATTTGAGTTCA
>DATBXH010000761.1:0-3314 GCA_036514375.1 Bacteroidales bacterium
AATTGCCTCTTTAGCTCAGCTGGTTAGAGCAGCTGTTTCGTAAACAGCAGGTCGGGGGTTCAAATCCCCTGAGAGGCTCGAACAGAATGGGAATTTGATAGAGATAGAGATAGTGAAAGTGAAAAGAAAAAATGGACAAAATGTTTTAAGAAAACTTAAAACGAACTAATTTTGTTCGGTTTTTTATATACTCACACTACCTTCACACTCAAACCCACACATAGATCGCGGAAGTAGCTCAGTTGGTAGAGCATCAGCTTCCCAAGCTGAGGGTCGCGGGTTCGAACCCCGTTTTCCGCTCTCTTATAGTAATTAGGTGATTAAGTGACTAAGTTTAAAAGCTTTTCTTCGTCTCTTAATTACCTATTTTTTTTTAACCAAGATTTTTACAGCAGATGAATACAAATGCTGAGATTATCACCATTGGGGATGAAATACTGATAGGTCAGATCATTGACACAAATTCGTCTTGGATTGCACAGCAACTTAACCAAATTGGGATTAACGTCTACCAGATGACCTCAGTTTCAGATGATAAGCAGCACATCTTTAATTCGTTAGATTTGGCTTCATCAAGAGCTGATTTAATGATCATTACCGGTGGTCTTGGTCCAACAAAAGATGATATTACAAAACAAACGATAGCTGATTATTTCGATTCAAAATTGGTTAGAAATGAACAGGTTTTAACCCACATACGCGAACTTCTTGAACCAAGGGGAGTGGTTATAAATGAATTGAATATTCATCAGGCTGATGTCCCTGACAAGTGCCAGGTACTACATAACGCATGCGGAACTGCACCTGGCTTGTTATTTGAAAGAAATAACAAGGTTTATGTCTTTATGCCTGGAGTGCCTTTCGAAATGAAAAGTATCGTATTGGAAGAACTTATTCCATGGCTGAGAAAGCATTTCAAGACATCATCTATTTGTGCACAGAACATTGATGCTGCAGGGAATTGCGGAGTCAATGCTAGCTCAGCACATTGAATCTTGGGAGATGCAGCTTCCAAAAGAAATTAAGTTAGCATATCTACCTTCTCCCGGTATAATTCGTCTAAGGCTTACCGCAAAAGGAAAAAATCATGACGATCTGAATCATTTAATCGACGGAGAAGTGCAAAAATTATTGCCATTGATAAATAGATGGTATTATGCCGAGATTGATGAACCTCTTGAGGTAACTATTGCTAAATTACTAAAAGTAAATAAGCTGACCATCGCAACTGCAGAGAGTTGCACCGGAGGAAAAATTGCCAGCTTGATTACTTCGGTACCTGGTAGTTCCGAATACTACAAAGGTACAATTGTAGCTTACGCCAACGACATAAAGATGTCCGTGCTTAATATATCTTCAGAATTAATTGAGAATTATGGAGCTGTAAGCAAACCTGTAGTTGAAGCCATGGCCAGAAATGTCCTTTCCCTGTTCCATGTTGATTTTGCGGTAGCGACTTCTGGTATTGCTGGTCCAGATGGAGGAACACCTGAGAAACCAGTTGGAACCGTATGGATTGCCGTGGCTTCCAAAGATAAAGTTGTGTCCCGTCTCTTTTCATTTGGCGACACCAACCGGGATCGCAATATATTACGCTCCTCAGTTAGCGCGCTGAATGAACTCAGAAAGCTCATACTCGGCAGGTAAAAAAATGAAGAAAGAGGTAAAAAAGTTTTTTTAAAATTTGATTAATTAAATTATTATAACGACTTTTGCGACCTGTTAAAAAGAACACCAGGTAAAAATTATAGAAAATGTCACAGATTTGTCAAATTACCGGAAAGAAAGTGATGGGAGGCAATAACGTTTCTCACTCAAAAAGAAGAAGCAAGCGTACCTTTATGCCTAACCTTTTTGTAAAAAGGTTCTTCCTTGAAAGTGAAAATCGTTGGATAACCTTAAAGGTTTCAGCAGCAGGAATTAAGGACATCACGAAAAAAGGGCTGTCGCAGGCACTGAAAGATGCTCAGGCCCAAGGATTTATTACAAAATATTAATTTTAAACACCACGAAAAATGGCTAAGAAAGGTAACAGGATTCAGGTTATCCTAGAATGCACCGAGCACAAGGATAGTGGCATGCCGGGAACATCGAGGTATATTACTACCAAAAATAAGAAGAATACTCCAGAACGTATGGAATTGAAAAAATACAATCCTATTCTCAAGAAAGTAACTTTACATAAAGAAATTAAATAATATTAAGCCATGGCAAAGAAAGTAGTTGCAACACTTAAGCAAAAGGGTGCCGGCAAAGGAGTTGCCAAAGTTATTAAAATGGTAAAATCTGAAAAGACTGGTGCTTATACATTTCAGGAAGAAATAGTTGCTACAGAAGAAATTAAAGATTTCCTGGCAAAGAAATAAAATGTTTTTGCTACAAAACAAAAAAGCTTTCTTCATTTGAAGGAGGCTTTTTTGCTATTATTTAGGCCCATTCTTAATTTAATCTAATTGAAACATGGCATTATTTGGTCTATTCTCCAGGGATAAGAAAGATATACTGAATAAAGGTCTGGAAAAGACCAAAACCAGTGTTCTTCAGAAACTTTCGCGGGCTGTAGTTGGAAAATCAAAGGTTGATGACGAGGTTCTTGATAACCTCGAAGAAGTTTTGATAACTTCTGATGTTGGAGTGGATACAACGCTTAAAATCATTAAACGTATCGAAGATCGTGTTTCACACGATAAATATGTGAATACCGAAGAACTGAATGCAATATTAAGGGATGAAATAGCAAAATTACTTGAAGAAAATAATACCGGTGACGCACAGGATTTTGTTTCTATTGCTGATAAACAACCATATATTATTATGGTTGTTGGTGTTAACGGTGTCGGCAAAACAACCACCATTGGGAAACTTGCATACCAATTCAAGAAGGCAGGCAAGAAAGTATTGTTAGGCGCTGCCGATACCTTCCGTGCAGCCGCAGTTGATCAGTTAGTAATTTGGAGCGAAAGGGCAGGGGTTGACATTGTGAAACAAACCATGGGAGCCGATCCTGCTGCAGTGGCTTACGATACCATCAATTCGGCTGTAGCCAGCAAGGCTGATGTGGTCATCATTGATACAGCCGGGCGTTTACATAATAAGGTCAACTTAATGAACGAACTAACCAAGGTTAAGCGTGTTATGCAAAAGGTGGTACCGGATGCTCCTCATGAAGTATTGCTTATTTTGGACGGATCAACAGGCCAAAATGCCTTTGAACAGGCCAAACAATTTACCAAAGCTACAGATGTAACAGCTCTTGCACTCACAAAACTGGATGGGACGGCCAAAGGTGGAGTTGTAATAGGCATATCTGACCA
>DATBXH010000762.1:0-2350 GCA_036514375.1 Bacteroidales bacterium
GATTTAAATCCAAAAAATTCTGAAAGCCTTAAGATGGGTTCCCATAAGATATTGTAAGATGAAATAATAATTCTGGTATTTTTATGACAGACTTTCTTTAATTCTGCAAATGACTTCTGTATATCCCATAACGAAGTAAGCAAATCTGAAATGATGACATAATCGTATCTATTGGAAACACTTAAATTTTCTATATCCTCAACTAAAAAGTCCAGGTTTGGGAATTTTTGTCTGGCAATTTGGATCATATCCTCGGAAAAATCTATCCCGAGACCTTCCTTTGGTTTAACGTAGTTCAATAATTCTCCGGTTCCACACCCGATTTCTAAAACTTTACTGTCCGTGGGAATGTAAAAGCTGTAATACCTTTCGAGAAGTTTATGATAAAACCTGTTCCTTTTTTTCCACTTAAGACGTTTCGGGGCAAGCTCATTAAAGTAGTTTATGGAGTTTACGTTTACTTGCATTGTAGAGAGAAGTATTTCTATTCTTTAATGTGTGTTCCTGGGGAATCATGTCAATCTTGTAATTAAATTTATGATTGGGACAAGGTATGAAAGCAATAGTACAAAGATGATAACATGAAATGTCAGGAATAATATCCTGTTCTTCAGAATGTTTTTGTAAACATATTCGCCTCCCTTTAAAAGAGGAATCAATACTGCAAGTATTCCGGGAAATATGTATATCATTTTCATGTAACTGAAATCTCTGCCAATTGCAGTAAAGAGTATGATGAAAATCAGGTATCCTACAATGAAAATATGAAATATCCATTCATTACTATTTCTCAAAAAATCTATTTTTCTCCTGAAAAATAATGCAGACCATATCCGAAAATCCATAATCAGGCCAAATAGGAAAAATAGGAAAGGAATTAAAGCGAGCGACAATGCTACCCGACCGATAGTCATCATTTTTGGGTCGTTGCATTGCCACGGACCCGGAGGCCAGTCGTCGAAATAAATAAAATTAGCCCTGCCATACAATTGCGACCAAACAGATGTTCGATGCAAAGGATACGAATACTTGTCATTGGTAATGATTGGATGTTTAATCATGTCGATAATTCTGAAAGTAAAATAACCCTCAATAATTGATTGCACCCCTGGTCGGAAAAAACTTGTTTTTTTATACAGGTGAGGCATTTCACCTGTTGGAACAGTGTAAACAAGGGGCTTACCATATTTTTTATAATTACTGAAATATTCTCCAAAATATCCGACAGTGAGCATAGTCGCTATCAAATAGATTATCAGACTTCCCCAATAACCTTTATTTAGTGAAAATTTATAGTTCCCGTTACTTATTATTTTAATTACAAGGACAGAAATCACACCAACAATTAATACCAATGAATTTGTTTTAGTTATCCCGGCCAGAATTGAGAAGATAAGTAAAATCAGGAAACTCTTTATTGTTGGTTTATTCATTAATTTATAAAGCGAATAAATAACAATGGTTCCGAATAGTATAACAAAGGAATCGTTTGAAGCCTGGGCGTTAATAGCAATAAGCCCTGGATTCAAAGCGACCAGGGAAAAACATAAAAGCTTAGCAGATTCTCTAAAAGGTTGTTTTTTTATAAATAGCCAGCAGATTACAATTGTAAATATACCGGCAATTGCATTAATTAGTTGAGCAAGCAGGAATCGTTCCTTGTCGGTATTGAGTTGTAAAAAAGTCCAAAGCTTTGCAACGGTGAAATGATAAAGTTTTTGTTGATTGCATTCCCAACAATCCTGAGGTTCAGGAATCTTGCCCGTTTCTAAAATCAGTGTGGAAACCTTTAAATGATTATCATTAGCATAACCCTTATTTACAGCAGCCAGGACTATTCTGAACGAAACAGCTAACGTAAAGATGAGATATAATAATACTTTGAATGATGATGTATTCATCTTACATAAAAAGATATAGATGTTTAATCCTTTTCTTATTTTTCAATTTGGGAAACAACATACTGATTGAAAACAAACAAGCTAATTATCCAATTAAACAATAATCAGCATCAGTTTGTTTACAATTTTTGGCATAATTCACTGACAGATTAATAATTATGAGTACTACAATTCATATTATTCAGATGGAAAGGACTGACCCCAAGCCCTTTTTTATACTAAGAATAGCGTAATAAAGAAGAACCTGGTTTAGCCGATTTTTAGATATCTGTAGGGGAGTATGAGAATAGCTAAATAGCCTTTCTCAAGCGATAAGTATTTTCGGAAGTCGGTACTGTTTTTAATCTTACGACTTGCTATATTGTTTTGGTTTCATCCCGATATGTTCCTGAAAAACTCTTGAAAAATGGCTTAGGTTGGTAAAGCCAAGTTGATAACCCACCTCCGAC
>DATBXH010000763.1:0-9292 GCA_036514375.1 Bacteroidales bacterium
TATGACGGGGCCACATCCAATTATCGGTATCACCTCCGAATTTTCCGATTGAAGAAGGGGGTGTTCCAACCAGTCGTACATCGGTAAACTTTTCATAAACTAACAGATAAAAACTACTTCCTTCATAATATTCTTCTACTCTTGCCTCGTAATGAGTCCCAGCCACTGCATCGGACTGAAGTTTGCGGGATATCTGAGCAATTGCGGTATCGCGTTCGGGCTCTTTCATTTTATCGTTAAGTTTGGGAAGAACTTTATCCGTAACGTCCTCTGCCCTGATAAGAAAGGTAACCGTAAGATCAGGAACCGGTATCTCTTCTTTTTTATTTTTAGCCCAGAAACCCTTGGTGAGATAGTCATGCTCAATAGAGGACAGGCTCTGGATTGATTCGTATCCACAATGATGATTTGTGAATAGAAGGCCCTGGTTAGATACAATTTCGCCCGTACAACCGCCACCGAAAATAACCACTGCATCTTTCAAGCTCGATTTATTAAGGCTGTATATATCTTCGGCCGTCAATTTACAACCCATATCCTGCATTTTTTTTATGTTGAGCTCATTGATCAGGGTAAGAAGCCACATTCCCTCATTAGCCCTAACATACGAACTTAAGGTAATGATAGCGGCTGCCAGCAGTGTTATTATTCTTTTCATTTTCCAACGGATAAAATTTTAAAGCTACAATATTACTCAATATTTTCAGATAACACCCAAATACAACAGGGAGGAGTATGAAACAACAATATCAAGCTTTACAGCCTATTCACCATTAATCGAACAATATCAGTCTGGTGTTGATAAAAATTGAATTATCTCATTAAATATCTTAACTTTCATCAGTTTATATTCTAAAGAAACCACTTAAAAGAGATAATGATATGATCGCTTATTGTGGCTTAACTTGCAGCACCTGTCCTATCTATCTGGCCACCCTAGAAGAGGATAAAGCAAAACAACAAACAATGAGAGCCTCGATAGCCAGGCTTTGTACGGAAACTTACGGAATGATCCTTCAGCCGGGCGATATTAACGACTGTGACGGATGCATAGCAGATACCGGAAGATTGTTCTCCGGCTGTGCAAAATGTGAAATACGAGAATGCGCAAGCCAACGAAGTATTATGAATTGTGCCTATTGCGAAGAATATGCCTGCGCGAGATTAACCGAATCCTTTGACCATGAACCTGGAGCCCGGGAAACATTAGAAAAGATCAGAAATACTTTCAGCTAAACGATTAAACCCAGATTCCGCAATAGAAAAATATAATTGCGGAACGATTTAGAAAAGCAAATAGTTCGCCACTTTCATCGGCTTCTATTGCTTAATTTGGTTTAAAACAAGAATGCCCCATCGCTTTTAACTGTGGGGCATTTGTCAGTGTCTTGTTGTATCAATGTTATACTGTGGCAGCAGCCTTGGCTCCTTCATCAAATTGGTATAGAAGAGTCGACAGATAACGTTCGCCAGTATCAGGCAGAATAACTACAATTCGTTTTCCTTTATTTTCAGGACGTTTAGCAATCTGAAGTGCAGCAAATACTGCAGCACCTGAAGAGATTCCTACTAACAAACCTTCAATGCGAGCAAGTTCACGACCTGTTTCAAAAGCTTCTTCGTTTCGGACCCTGATAATTTCGTCGTAAACAGAAGTATTAAGCACGGTTGGAACAAAACCAGCACCCAATCCCTGGATTTTATGTGGTCCGGGTTTTCCACCCGATAAAACAGGAGAATCAAAAGGCTCAACGGCTACAATTTTTACATGTGGATTTCTTGACTTAAGAACTTCACCAACACCAGTTATCGTACCACCTGTTCCGATACCTGAAACAAAAATATCCACCTTCCCATCAGTATCGCGCCAAACTTCTTCTGCTGTCGTTTTACGGTGAATTTCAGGATTGGCTGGGTTATTGAATTGTTGCGGAATGAATGAATTCGGAATCTGACTGTGCAACTCTTCGGCTTTGCGAATAGCACCATTCATACCTTCAGGTCCGGGAGTTAAGACTAATTCAGCCCCCAACGCTTTAAGAAGGTTTCTGCGTTCCATACTCATAGTCTCAGGCATGGCAAGCATTAACTTATACCCGCGCGCTGCAGCAACAAAAGCCAGTGCTATACCAGTATTACCACTAGTAGGTTCAATAATAACGGTATCTTTCTTAAGTAATCCCTGCTTTTCAGCAGCATCAATCATAGCTAAACCGATCCGATCCTTTACACTTCCGGCAGGATTATAATATTCGAGTTTAGCAATAATGGCAGATTCGAGATAATGAGCTTTGTTATAATTTGATAATTCCAACAATGGAGTATTACCAACCAATTCCGTAATGTTCTTTGCAATTTTTGACATGACAGTGATGTTTTAAATTTCTAATACAAAAATGCAACTGATTAATTTTCTTCGGAATACCGTTAAAATGGTATTTTATATACCTAATTTTAGGTATGGAATAGTCCTCTCTCTTTTGTTTTGAAAAAAAGAGTATGAGTCATACTTCATCTGAATTTCAAACTGTTTTCAGGACCTTATGCACTACGTCAAGTGTCCGGTTCAAATCGTCCGGCTTGTGAGCTATGGAAATAAAGTTTGCCTCGTATGGTGAAGGCGAAAAATAAACCCCTTCCTTCAGTGCTTCTTTATAAAAATGTTCAAATCTCTTTAAATCTGAGTTTTTAGTATCATTGTAACTCACAATTTCCTTTTCAGAGAAATAGAGAGAAAACATAGAACGGAAAGAATTGATCTTAGCGCCTCTGGGTTCTGCTATTTCTTTTAACCAATACATAAAATCCCGTGATTTATGATTCAGTGTTTCGTAAAACAATGGAGACGAAAGATGTTTCAGCGTAGCAATTCCGGCCGTAGCAGTAATTGAATTGATGGGATCATCAATATTTTGAAATTCAAGCTGTGAAATAATATCTTTCCCTCCACCAACAGCACCAACAGGAAAGCCTCCTCCTATAATTTTACCCAAAATAGTAAGATCGGGATTTATTCCAAAATGTCCTTGTGCACCGCTGATTTTTGGACGAAACCCTGTGGTAGTTTCATCAAAAATTAACAACGACTGATGCTCCCGGGTTATATTTCGGAGAAACTCAAGAAATCCCTGCTTAGGCAAAACTACACCCATATTTGCAGGAACCGGTTCAACAAATATGGCTGCAATATCGTCCTTATATTTTAAAAATACTTCAGAAATGGAATCCTGATCATTAAATGATAAACTAATGGTGTCGGATAAAAGTTCCTCCATAGTGCAATTCGTTCTTGCTCCCTCGAATTTAATAACTTTGCGCTTATGGGTAAATGCCCTTGCCAAACGGATAGCCCCTTTTACAGCACCAGAACCCGAGTTGTAAAATTTAACTGCTTCAACGGAAGGAACTGCCTCCCGGACAGATTCAGCCAGAAAATCCTCAGCGATTGTGGGTATTCCGTGATTGATACCGTCCCAAAGTGCACCTTCTATGGCGTTGATGACCTTATGATGTGTATGTCCCAGGATGTTTGATCCCTGAGACAAGTAAAAATCAATGTACTGCTTATTATTTTTATTGGTTACTTTAACTCCGTCCGCACTTTTCAGAATAAGCTGGTGCCCTTTCTGAGCATTTCCACTCTTTGACAACAAAGAGTCCTGTCCGTCTGTAAATTTCATTTTCTCATTACTTGTATGAAGATTCGATGCTTCCACCATGTCAGAGGAATTGACTGTCGGATCGATATAATTTAATGTTTTCATAATCAATTAATAATTAAGTTTTATATAACGGTTCAGTCACCTGATTTGTTTATGCCAAATCAATATATCTTAACGTTCATGCTTCTGAACAGAAAGTCAAAAGATATTCAACGAAGAAAGCGCCAGTCTCTCTAACAGTGAAATCCTGGAGAGAAAGTGTTTTTCGATGGATTCAGCCTTATTCTGCCGTAGTTTAACCACCCCACCAATAATAATGATGAGTGGGGTGCTGAAATCCTGGGAGTAATCAGTTACTTCCTTAAGTGTTGTGTAATATTCTTTTTGGTCCGAAGCTGAAGCATTATATACTAAAAGCACAGGAGTTTCAGCATCCCATCCTTTGTGCATAACCTCTTCAGCAATTTTATGAAGGTTTGAGGCCCCCATATAATATACCAGCGTACCGGAATCCGGCACATAAATATTCGTTTTTGAATGACCGGTAGCAAAGGTTACCGAAGAAGAAATACCCCTGTGAGTAAGTGGTATATTTGCAAAAGCTGCTGCTGCAAGTGCGGCCGTTACACCAGGAACTACTTCCACTTTAATAAACCGACTCCGCAGAAACTCAATTTCCTCACCACCATGAGCAAACAGCATGGGGTCGCCGCCTTTGAGACGAACAACCTCTTTACCAGCAAGGGCTGCCTGATAAAGCAACATATTAATTTCATCCTGCTCACAACTATGCTTCCCTTTACGTTTGCCTACATATATTTTTTCGGCCTTAAATCTCAAAAGAAAATCTTTATTCAGCAGATCGTCATAAAAGATGATATCGGCAGATTTAAGAAGTTTCAAACCTTTAACGGTAAGTAAATCAGGATCGCCCGGACCAAAACCAACCAACCAAACAGCACCGGTTCTTTCTTTTTTCGCTTTTCGCGAAAAGATGGAGATCAAAGATTCTTTCATACTAGGGCTCTTTCTTTTATTCTCAAATTGTGTCTTAGAGGGCATAGCAATTGAAAATTAATTCATTGAGTCCACACCGAAAAGTCAAAAATTCAATGATTTTCATCTGTTTTACCCCTGACCCCTCCAGGGAACCAGCTGAAAATCATTGAATTTTTTGTCCCCCTTTTGGGGGATTAGGGGGTCAAAGACTTTTCGGAGTAGACTCTTCATTTTATTTTAAGAACGGATTGGTAAAAAACCGATGGATCTTCTTCCAATAGCTTCTTAATCTTATCGCGTACAATAATGGAACGACGCACTTCCTGAGCATTGGAGCCCACGGCTATGGTCATATGGTTCCGTTTATATATTGCTGGCGAGACAAAATCACAAAGTTTTGGGTTATCGACCACATTGACTAAGATACCAAGACTTTCTGCATCCGTTTTAACCTGCTGATTCAGCTCAATGATGTTCGTACAGGCATAAACCAGAAAAGCACCTTCAAGATCAGACTTCTCATATGGTTTTTCTTTACAATCATAACCTTTGTCTTTAATCCTGTCCATGATCTCCATAGCAACTACCGAAATGTTTCTGGTAAACTGTTCCAGAAATCCAATTTTATGGCTTGCAATTCGTCCTCCACCAATCAACAGTATCTTCTTATCGGTAATATTGAGGGATACAGGTAAAAATATCATACCATCTCCGTTTAAAAATTAAAGTTCCTAAATATTATATTCCGGTTCCTTCAGACCAAATTTTATCCGGTTCCAGAGTCGTTCATGAAAATAATACAGGATCATTTTGGTAAAAACTTCGACACCACTAATGGACAAGGCAATGGTAAATTTCCCTGTAACCAGATAGGATACTACAAATGTGTCAACAGTTCCTGTGGCACGCCACGAAATAGCTTTGAGAATGCTTCTATATCTGTTCTCCATAATTTTAGTTGTGAAAATCCCTGCCTTCTTTAGTTTCTTTTACATATCCTTTCCGGATTACAAAGTTCCCGAACCGTTCATTGTTTTCCCGGGTTTTAGCATAATCTTCAAGGATAGGTTTTAAAGCATCCAGAATTTCCTGTTCATTAAGGTTTTCCTTATATAATTTGTTCATCCTGTCGCCGGCAAAACCGGCTCCCAAATAAAGATTGTACCTTCCGGGTGCTTTCCCGACAAATCCTATCTCTCCCAGATATGGACGGGCACAGCCATTAGGGCAACCTGTCATCCTAACAATAATTGGTTCTTTTTCAATACCATTGGCAACAACTATTTCATCAAGCTTATCAAGGAGTTTTGGGAGATAACGTTCGGCATCGGCAAAAGCAAGCCCGCAGGTATTAAGCGCCACGCAGGCAAGAGAACCAAGACGCAGCCCGGTAAGCTTTTTATCCGGTAATACTTGGTATTCCGTAAGGATATTTTCAATTTGCTTCTTCTGATTACCGGGGATATTGGCTATCATAAGATTCTGATTGCCGGTGAGGCGAAAATCTCCCTGATGTATTTCTGCCACTTTACGAAGTGCTGACTTCAGCTTCAACACTTCCGTATCCTTAACCCTGCCGCCTTCGATATAGAGTGTCAGATGCCACTTTTTATCCGGGCTCTGAACCCACCCATACGAATCACCATTCGATTCAAACGTATAAGGCTTTGCATCCTGCAACATATATCCAAGCCGGTTGTATAATTCTTCCTTAAATTGTTCAATACCAATTCTGTCAATGGTGTATTTTAGGCGGGCATTTTTGCGGTCGGAACGATTACCCAGATCGCGTTGTGTGATAAGGACTTTTTCGGCAACATCAACAGCCTGTTCCTTGGGGCAATAACCAATAACAGTTGCTAGTCTGGGATAGGTTGCGGTATTACCAAATGTCATACCCATGCCTCCGCCCACTGCCACATTAAACCCAATTAGCTTTCCGTCTTCCACAATAGCAATAAAGCCGAGATCATTGGCAAACACATCACTATCGTTGTGAGGAGGTATGGCTATTGCAATCTTAAATTTACGGGGAAGGTATGTTTTACCGTAAATCGGTTCTTCTTCTTTTTCGCCGCCTTCGACAAGTTTTTTATCAAGCCATATTTCGTGATAAGCATTGGTGCGGGGCAAAAGGTGATCGCTGAATTGTTTTGCGATTTCATAGGTTTCGGCATGAACAGGCGATTGATATGGATTAGGATTGCACATCACATTACGGTTAACATCACCACAGGCCGCGATAGTATTCAATAAAATACTATTTATCTCCTGAATTGTTGTTTTAAGATTCCGTTTTAGTACACCATGAAACTGAAACGTTTGCCGTGTTGTAAGTTTCATGGTTCCGTTGGCATACCTGTCGGCTATGTCATCGATCTTAAGCCATTGTTCAGGAGAAGCAATGCCGCCGGTTAATCGAACCCGAATCATAAAAGAATATAAAGGTTCAAGCTTCTGACGTTTGCGTTCGCTTTCCAGGTCGCGGTCGTACTGTTGGTACGAACCATGAAACTTAATAAGATTGTTGTCCGCCGGTGCAATAGAGCCTGTAACTTCGTTCTCAAGACTTTCTTTCAGTGTTCCCCTGAGATAATTACTGTTCTCTTTGATGATTTCTACTTCGGATAGATTTGTTTCCATAGATGATAATTAAGCTCTTCCATGCGGCGTAATCTGGAGATTACGCCGAGCGTACTGCGCTGAACTATATGTCGGAGCGCTGAGCGTAGTCTCCAGACTACGCTCAATCCCTGGCTTTTTCAACAGCTTCATTAGGAAGATTTGTTTAATAATATTAAGAAATTCCCTGTAAAAGATTCAGGCTGGGTTCATTGGCTTAATAAACATCTACCTGATATCGTTTTGCTTTCTTCATGTTTTTAAGGTATTCTTCGGCTTTCTCAGGAGTTAAACCACCTTCTTTGGCAATAATGTCAAGCAACGTTTTATTTACATCGTTCCACATACTCTTCATGTCACCGCAAACATAAAAATGAGCTCCTTCTTCAAGCCATTGAAAAAGCTCTTTGGAATGTTTGAGCATCTTATGTTGCACATAAACCTTCCTATCGGTATCGCGGGAGAAAGCAACATTTAACCTGGTGAGAAGACCTTTCTTATGAAGCGACAGCAATTCGCTCTGATATAAAAAATCGGTAGTGAAATGACGATCGCCAAAGAAAAGCCAGTTTTTACCTATGGCACCGTTTGCCTCACGTTCTTCCAGGAAAGCTCTGAATGGTGCCACTCCTGTACCGGGTCCGACCATGATAACCGGTTTATCCAAACCGGAAGGCAGGCGAAATTCCGGGTTCTTCTCGACATAAATATCTACGAAATCTTCGTCGCCGACTCTGTCAGCCAGGAATGTAGAACATACGCCTTCTTTATAACGGCTGTTCACGTACCGCACTGCTGCAACGGTTAAGTGAATTTCACCCGGATGAGCATTTGGACTTGACGATATGGAATAAAGCCTTGGCTGAAGTTTACGAAGTATTTCGAACAATTGGCTGATTGTTATTTCAATAGGATAATCCTGCACCAGGTCCACCACATCTCTCCCATAAATATAATCCTTCAGCTTGTCCACATCACCTAACAGTTCGGCAAGTACAGGGTTCTGAGCATATTTATTATAATTTTTAATCACTTCCGGATTCAGGGTAGATATTTCATAATGCCTTGTAAGAAAATATTCCAGAGTGTTTTTGCCCTTTTCAGTTTCAACCAATTCATCCGGATTAAGTGACAACGCATTGATTAATTCGTGTACCCCCCGTTGAGAGTTAATCCCATATACGCCAACAGAGTCGCCGGGCTCGTAAGTCAGTCCGGAACCCTCGATGGAAAGCTCATAATGAAAAGTTTCCTTATCCGATCCGCGACCGTTGAGTTTTACACGATCCAAGAGTTTTGCCCGGAACGGATTACTTTTATTATAAACCACTGCCGGAGTGACAGCTTGTCCGTTTTTTGCATTTTCGCCATTTATCTTTCTTGCTTGTCCTTTATCTGCATTTTCAGGAAGCTTGGATAACACACCTTCGATCCATTCCGTTGCTTTTGGAGCAAAATCCACATCGCAATCGATACGTGCATGAATTCTTTCCGCACCAAGTTCTTCCAGCCTTTTATCAATGTCCTTGCCTGTTTTGCAGAAATGTAAATAACTGCTGTCACCAAGGGCAAGCACCGAAAACCTGGTATTTGACAGTTTAGGGGCCCTTTTACCATGGAGAAAATTATAAAATTCCTCGGCAGCAATGGGAGGAACACCTTCGCCGTGTGTGCTCACAATCACCAGCAAATATTTTTCGTCTTTGAGCTTATTCAGCGTATAATCATTCATATCCTGAAGATGGATCTGAATTCCTTTGGCTTCTGCCACAGCTTTTATTTTTTTCGCAACCGATTCGCCATTTCCTGTTCGGGAACCGTAAAGAACGGTAAGCTGCGGTGTATCCAAAAGTTTATCGACAGTTTGAACGGAACCTATCACAGGTGAAGTAAAAGGCACTGTCTTTAACGATTGCGGCAGAGTAATTCCAGTGAGGTAACCTGCCAGCCATGTCAATTGCTGATCGTTAAAATTATGCAGAAGATTCTCGACAATCTGCTTCTGATCG
>DATBXH010000764.1:0-3069 GCA_036514375.1 Bacteroidales bacterium
TGCTTCTCCTCTTCCGTTAAATCCTCAACAATTTCATAATTTTTCAATAACTCAAAACCAGCCATAACATTGTAGCTATTTAATTGCCCATTACTAATCTCCCCTTGATAAACTTATCTAAATAAATTAAATGTTGGTTAAAATGTAGCGTAAATTACCCTTAAGTGTAATCAAAATCACATCAACAATAATCAAAAAACATTCTACAATCAATCACACTCAAAAAGTATATCACTACATTTGGGGACCTTCATTAATTTTCCAAAATTTATTTAAATTACTAAATTATTCAGTGAAATATCAATTTAATGGGAAAACAATTTTAATTGCAGATGATGATCCTATATCTGCATTATTGTTTAAGGAATTCATAGAACCAACAGGAGCCTTAACTATTATTGCATATGACGGTGCTTCTATGTTAAAATACATTAAGGATCAAGACGTTGATATTATTTTATTAGATATCAGGTTTGGCAATTTAAACGGTTTTGATTTATTACCTAAAATCCGAAGAATTAATCCTTCTATAAAGGTATTTGCTCAAACTGCAAATGCACTTATTGATGATTATAACAAATGTATGGAAATAGGTTTTGATGACTACCTGAGTAAACCTATAAATTCCACAGAACTATTTTCTAAACTTAAAAAACACTTGCAATTGTAAGGAACGGATTTGTTTATCACAAATTAATCTTAAACAGGCTAAGAATCGAAGAATTTTATTTGAACAAATCTTTGTTCATAAAAATTTCTTTATAGTTTTAATTTTAATTGCGAAACATCTACCTTTGCGCCTTAATCCGAATCATTATCATTTCATTATGAACAGAGACGAAACAGTATTTCATATTATTGAGCAGGAAAAACACCGCCAGATGAGCGGCATAGAACTTATTGCATCGGAGAATTTTGTAAGTCAACAGGTGCTTGAAGCAATGGGTTCTGTACTTACCAACAAATATGCTGAAGGTTATAGCGGGAACCGTTTTTATGGAGGTTGTCAATATATCGATCAGGTGGAAAATCTTGCTATCGAACGTGCAAAGAAACTTTTCAATGCGGAATGGGCCAATGTGCAGCCGCATTCAGGAGCACAAGCAAATGCAGCAGTCATGCTGGCTGTTCTTAAACCTGGAGATACTTTCCTTGGTTTCGATTTATCACATGGAGGTCACCTCACGCATGGTTCACCGGTAAATTATTCCGGAATACTTTATCGTCCGGTGGCTTACAAGGTAAAGGAGTCAACTGGTACAATCGATTATGATGATATGGAAAAAACAGCACTGGCTGAAAAACCCAAACTCATTATAGCTGGTGCATCAGCATATTCGCGTGATTGGGATTATGCTAGGATGAGAGCCATTGCTGATAAGGTTGGAGCTATTTTGATGGCTGATATATCACACCCTGCGGGCCTAATTGCTAAAGGCCTATTAAATCAACCTTTCCCGCATTGTCATATTGTAACCACTACAACACATAAAACTCTCCGTGGGCCTCGTGGTGGTATGATTCTTATCGGTAAGGATTTTGAAAATCCGTGGGGCATTAAATCTCCGAAAGGCGAAACCAAAACTATGGCTCAATTGCTTGATTCAGCAGTGTTTCCCGGAATTCAAGGGGGGCCGCTGGAACATGTTATCGCAGCCAAAGCAGTTGCTTTTGGGGAGGATCTTTCAGACAAATACCTCGAGTACGCCAAACAAGTGAAGAAAAATGCACAGGTAATGGCAAATACTTTAATTAACAAGGGTTATAAGGTTATTTCAGATGGAACCGATAACCATCTAATGCTTGTCGATTTGCGTTCGAAATTCCCTGAACTTACCGGGAAAATAGCACAAAATACTCTGATGAAAGCAGATATAACAATCAACAAGAATATGGTGCCTTTTGATTCACGCTCTCCATTCCTTACATCCGGTATTCGATTAGGTACTCCTGCCGTTACCACACGCGGTGTTAAAGAAAAAGAAATTGAATCAATTGTTAATTTAATTGATGAAGTTTTAAGCAATATCGATAACGATAAAGTAATTGACGGGGTACGTCATAAGGTCAATGAATTGATGAATAGCTACCCCCTGTTTGCATAAACTTATATTTTACAAAAGACGGGAGGCTGACTTCCGTCTTTTTTATTTATCTAATTTCTTGGCTGATTTATAAAATTCAATAATACTGTTGAGCATCTGCTCTGTCTCTGAGGCACTCTCACCTAAAAGAAAACCGATCTTCTGAACCATCTCAAGGTTTTTATCAATTACATCACTAACGCGTTTAATCACTTCTTCTTTTCGAATCTCAGGGGATTGCATATCGCGCATTACTGCACCTACGATTTTATTTTTCCGAATTGTAAAAACAGAAAGGTTATACAATTGATCATTCAATTGGATGTCACGATTTTGTATATCTTCTCCATTCTGCATTACATACAAGAAAAGGTTGTGAACATGAAAAGGCAAAAGCGTCTTTATATCAGCACCTACTAAACCCGGGATCACCTCATTAATTTCCTCTGCCTCCACCCCTAACATATGTATCAGGCTCTGGTTTGCTTGTATTATCCTCAAATGCTCATCGATGATAACGAGACTTGTTGGCAGCTTTTGCAGCATGGTTTCAATGGTCTGCATGGCTTCCTTTGCCAACTGCTGCTCGTGCCTGGCTATCTTTTCCGAATTTTGAAGAGCGTGTTGTGTTTCTTCCAGTTTTTCATTTGTTAGCTTAAGATTTTTAATATGTTCCTGTCTATTGCGCATAGAATAATTAAAACACATATCAGCTATCGTCAGTCCCTTTGCTACAGATAATGCAAATTCCTGGCACGATCCATAACCACACGATCCACAACTAAGATTTTCTGAGGCCTCTGCTCGCCCTAATTCTTTTAAAACCTCCTTTAATTTTTCTTTCGAAGGCGCAGGGATCCGTTGATCATCATTAATAAAAGAGGTACTAAGGTCAAGCGAGGAAAAGTACTTTAAATTTCGCTGCCATTCCCTCTTACTAAAATTTCTTAATCGTTTCTTCGTATAGCTGATGACTAAGGTACGC
>DATBXH010000765.1:0-3519 GCA_036514375.1 Bacteroidales bacterium
GGGCCCACTACTTTCTGATCCAGCGAATGACACGCGATACACTTCGACGAAAAGATACTTTTCCCTTCATTTGCCATCTGGTGATTAAGCGGCCCGAGTTTGACCTCTTTTATCGGCCCTACGCCTTTATCCCCAGGCTGAACAGTTGCCTGACTGAAACTCCAAAATACCAACGCAATACCTGCGATAAGTGAAATAAAAACCAATTGCTTTTTCATATATATAAAATTAGTGATGTTGCCAACTTAATCCGGTTCCAAACCGGGTCAGGTCCTAAAAGCTAATCCATGCCAGACAATACAATGTATTGTTTTGCGAGCCGTTACGGCCTGCGCCATCGTAGTTGCTGGATTGTCCGTCAAACTTACCGTACATTACATACTGGACGGAGAATTTCGTATTATACCACGGTCGGAAGCTGACTTCCGTGAGCACCCCGTTACTGTCGGGCTTGCCTGTGTATGTTCCGTATAATGTTTTATCCATGTCGCCGGCCATACTGAAATAGCCCAGCGTAAGCCCGAGGCCTTTCCTAAAATAGATATCCCCGTCAATTTTAAATGAATTCAGCATGGAAGATCCGTTATCCGCGCCTCCGGAGCCAAGCGTTGCCGCCAGATTCCTTGTCTCATGGATCAGTGAGGTATGAAGCGCGAACGTCGACTTCGGCATCACATACTCATACTGAAGATCGACGCCGATATCCGCGTAATGATCCACCGGGCCCGATGTATATGTAGGGTATAACCGGGTGGACATGCCATACGCCCCGACCATGATGTATTGACTTTCAAATTGATGTTGCAGAGCAAGCCGCCAGTATGGGGCAACCCCTTTGACGGTATTCATGCTCGTTGAATCGGGTGGGTTAATGGCTCCCTGCGGTGCCGACCGGTAAAAACTTATTTCATAGTATAGCAGGTTGTTCAATAATCCGTATGTTCCCAGTCCGGCCACTTGCTGGGCCAATCCCCCCTCAATCAGTGTGGCTGCGGAAGGTGAAGGTGCTACACCGGAAGAAGCATAGGGGAATCGCCATGCAGGTACGGTGTTCCATACATCCTGAACGGTAGGATTATTGTTTAACGTAAAGCCATATGTCCAGTCTTTTTCTCCTAGTTGTGCGTGGTTGGCGTACCGGATGTCGGTATTATCCATCCCAATGGTACCGGCCTGCGGGTCGTAAGTAACTTGTACAAATGCTCCGATGTGTGGCGAGACCTGACCCGAATAAAAAAGGCTCAGTTGCTGTGGAAATTCCACATTGCTGTTTTGTTTGCCAGGCATTTGCTTATTTATGGTAGTGAATGACGACATAACCATGCCCGAAATAGGAGGGCTTGTAAGCAGATTGAGCATGTTCTTTACCGAATCGATCGGCGCAGTTATAGTTTTGATACTTGTAAGCGTGTATCCGTTGAGTTTAAATTGACGCCCAAACGAATTCAGCTCCGGAAATGAGGTATGGCAGGCTGCACACGCCAGACCGGTTTGCCTCGAATAACCGGGTACCGCACGACTGACGGACGTTCCTGCTATAAACAGTACAACCGCCATGAATAAAAACATAAGAACGGAATTCACGGTCCGGGCATTTCTAACTGCCGGTTCAATAACCTTACCTCTCAGGTGCAATAATGTTTGTTTTTCCATAGCTTCCTAATTATTATGTTTAAAACAAATAAAAATTCGTAATCAAAAAGTTATTATATGACTCGGTGGTTAGAAAGATAATGAGAATGATAAGAGGGTGCAGCGCGAAATTTTACATAGTCAGTCTTGTAGAATCCCGCATGCAGAATGAAAAACAAGGTTGTCGGCGAATTGTTCAGAGATTTTGATTCGAAACGTAGAAACGTATCAACGTCCTGGCTGGCGTATATTTTCAAATGTGCTGACGTTAAGTTCGGATGACACCGTTAAACGAAGTTTTTACAAGGTTTCGATAAGCATGAAACCATTTTGCCGACAATTCGTATACTGGTCTGTTTTACTAACTTAAACAAAATAAAAATGGCCACAAATACCGCTGTTTGCAGAAAATTGACACTGTCAGGAATTTTCATCATTCTCATTGCTTTTGGATGTAAAAAAGAGAACACATCGCCATCATCCGGAGATTATTACATCAAGTCGAATGTAAATGGCATTTCGTTAACGACGACCTATGTTATGCCTAATTCCGATTTAATTTCAAATGCTTACTTTCAGGATGATCTGTGGTTTCATATTATACGGGGAACGGCATCGGGAAGCAGTCAAAACTGGGATTTCAGAGTTACCAACATCGACCTCGATAAGATAACCTATCCTAAAACCATTACGCTTACCGATAATACGGACGAACCTTCGCTTGATGTGCTTTATAACAATGGTACGGAGGGCGCCAGTGGTAATTTTTTAAACGACTATTTAGATCCAACTACATTTCATTTAACGCTCAACAAGTGGTCAAACGATGTTTTGGAAGGTACATTTGAAGGAAAACTCATATGGGGCGGTGGTTACGATTCCACCTTAACTGTTAAAAGCGGCGAATTCAGGATAAAATTGATGAGATACTGATTATTTATTTACCGGAAAATTCAAATTAATCTTCAGAATCAACAGGTTTGGCATAATTTTTGGTCTATACCTGTTAATTGTTAAAATTTTTAGATAAAACCCTCTCCGGTTTTTTGTATTAACGTTATTTTATGAGGATTTACCGCCGATAAAATCGTTTTTACAGCATTTGTCAAATAAACCATAGGGGATTTTATTCGTCGTTTTCTTAACTTTTTCTGCCTTTGTTTAAGGATTTGGGAAAAACATGGTAGAAAGACAATTTGTAATTCTGCTGTTAAGGGGGTACCGGATAGAAGGCCGGCAATGTTAGGTGGAAGTTCCTCTCAGGAGGGTAGGATGTGAAAACAGTTGAATTGAAATTGTAGAAAGAAGCCTTTAGACGAAGGCTGAAGAAATCGTAACATACTGAAAAGTAGTAGGATGTTGAAAGCGAGGCCCGGAAATGGATTCCGGTGGCTCCGGATTGGTTTCCGACAGGTTGGAATTGATTTCCGACAACTCCGGATCGGTTTCCGGCGGCTCCAAAATGATTTCCGATGGTCCGGAATTAATTTCCGATAGCCCGGAATTGATTTCCGACAGCTCGGAAATGGTTTCCGACGCCTCGGAAATGGTTTCCGAACGGAAAAAAATAAAATCCGATGCCTCAGCCTTCTATAGCGACAAGTAAGTTACGTTTTCCGGAGAATCAGTACCCTTTATGGTGAATATGATGGGGTCCCCGATACAAACATGAAAAAACCGGTGAAAAATAGACACAACAAATATTCGCTGATTTATTATTAAAACTGCTTAAATTATTTTTTTATGAAAAAGAAACCAGTAACTCAGGATTTTGAGATGGCTCTGGGTGTATTTTTTACACTCATGATGACAAAACTCGGTTTTATTAAGCGTGATAAAGCCGAATTTGTAACACGGGGAGTAACCGAGGAGAATATTACGGAGGTT